>NZ_SMMB01001152.1 GCF_009711365.1 Xanthovirga aplysinae
TTTATAAAAAGGAGTAATAAAAGGGTTTGTACCCATACAACCAGAATATCGATGTACTCTATAAGGGAATAATTATAAACTGTAAATTTAAAAAAAAGCCAAATGGCCACTATGAGTAGGTAAATACCAACAAGTTGATAGTCTGTTTTATTTAATTTTAAACTATTCATCTATGATTTGAAAAAAATCAGATATTAATTTATTCCCATACCAAAGAATCATAAAATGTAATCCCTACTTAAATATGATTTTGTATGGATAAAACCTTAAATGTTAAAAATCATGGCTCCATTTCTTAATTAAATATTCGAAAAGGAGGAATCCAAAAATTTCAACCTTAAGGATAATTACTATTTATATTTCAGCTCTCCTATTATTAATTTATTGCCGACATTGGAAGAGATCAACCTATTTCATCCCATTCAGATACATGAGAAATTGTAAAGGCAACATGGATTGATTGGCATTTGTAAACATTACATACCCCCATTTCTTCTCTCTGTTAATAGCAAATAAACTAGTATATCCCCAATTGTTTCCTCCATGAGCATACAATGTCCCCATTGGAAGAGTAACTTTTGCAAATCCTAATGTCCAATTCGTTACCCCTTGAGCCCGTTCTTCTGCATCTTCCGGAAGTTGAACCTGTGCCCTAAAAAGAGCATTAAAACTTTCTTTTGTTAAGCCCTTTTCTTCCAGAAGGGCAATTAGCCATTTAGAAAAATCCACTGCTTCGGAATGAATCGAATAAGCAGAGCCAAATTCACCAGTGACTTCTTCTCCTTTAATTCTATTTCCCTTGTCATAAGGTTTGGACTTGTTTTTAAGATTATTTGAATCCTGAACGTACTTTGTATATTGTAATTGGAGAGGTTGAGCAACTTGTTTTTGATAGATTGCTTCCAGGCCTTCATCATCGCAATTTAGAATGTGAGCCATTACTTTAGCAAGGTATTGGTATCCTTCCCCAGAATATTCGTAGGAGGTACCTGGTTCAAACTTAATTGATAATTTATTATCTGGAGCCTCAGTCCTCCAGTTAGGAAATCCGGTAGTATGGGAAAGCACCATTCTAGCAGTAATTTTTTTGTAACGCTCATCCCCAGCAATATCCTCATAGGGCAGGTACTCATGTAATGGTTTATCCAAATCTATTTTACCATCTTCCACAAATTTCATGACAAGATAGGCAAAGAGGGGTTTTGAAAGAGATGCTCCCTCAAAAATAGTTTTGTTGGTTACCTTTTGTTTAGCTTCAATATCCGAATACCCCTTTACTGTTTTGTAGATCACTTTTCCTTCGTTTATGATCGCTACTGACAGACCAGGAACCTGATGCTGTTTCATCAATGCCTCCAGAGTTGTCTCTAACGAATCAACAGAAACTTCCTGGTCCAACAAATTCATAATTGTGTTATCTTCATTATTTTTTTCCTGACAAAGAATTGGATTCCATACTGTTGTTATAAATAATCCCGAAAGAAATATTCTGACTAAAGATTTCATTTGTATTGTATCTAATGATTGGATATGGGTTAATTTTCTTACTAAAATGTAGGGATTATTTGAATCAAAAAAATAAAAACAGATAAGGGAGAACAATTTAATGATCGGTTGGGAGAAAAAAGGGATAAGCATAAAAAGAGGAAATCATAACTTCCTCTTATTGCTATAATTTACTCCATATTAGACCTGATTGTATTCTTTCCAATCCTTTATCAGATAATTCAAGGTCTCAGCTAGAACATTTATTGATGAATTAGGATGAAAAGCTAATTCCATTTTTTCCTTTCATCGTTGCTTGGTAAACCCCAAAAAAAACATCCTTCATCTCTATCCGATTCACCATTATACTCGTATCAATTGGAACTTCTCTATTAGAACCTTTCAAACCAATTGGTTAGAATCTCTTAATCTATCCACTTTACTTCCTATCATGGCAGGATACAAAACCAAAACTGTTTGGGTCCGATTTTTTTTCCTTAAATCAAAGCCAGTGTAATAGAATCAATATTAGATTAGGAACACTAATTTCTTCGGTCCTTACGGTAACCGTCACTTTCATTTGAGGGAAGTTTGTTTAAAACTCCCATTATCATAGAGAATTTTCTAACAAATTTAGAATTTCTACCTCCTACAATCTTCTAAACTTAATTAATTGAAATCACTAAATTTCGGATGTTTTCTTCCGGGGAAAGATCCATTTTCTTTTTCAAGCGATGAATCCTGCTTTTAACTGTGTTCAATGTTAAATTGGTCACCTGGGCAATGGATTTATTATCCATGCCTATTTTGATATAGGCACAAATTTTCAAATCGTTCACGGTTAAATTGAAATATTGACTGCGAATAGAAGTGAAGAAATCAGGGTGAACCTGTTCAAATTGATGAACAAAACTATCCCAGCTACCATTGGTGTCAATATTAGATTTAACCAATTTTTGAATCCTTTTTAGTTCTGCCGATTCTATCTCTTTATTTTTTTGTGACAATACTTGAATCTTCTCATCAATTTTTTTCAATATGCCATCTTTTTCATGCTGATTCATCGTAAAAGCAGCAATCCTCCTATCCTTTTCCTCAAGATTAGTTTTCATGAGGGCCTGCTCCTTTTTATACATTTCTGCCAACTCTTGATTTTTCAGTGCTAGATCATCGGCCTGTTTAGCCAAAACCCGATTTGCTTTAATTTTTCGTTTATAAGATCTAAAACTGACAATAAAAAGCGCAATAGATAAGAAAGTAATTATTATTATCGTATTCCTAATCAATTCGGCCTTTTCAATTTCTTGCTGAAATTCCATTGCTTGTTTTTCCTTTTCCAGCTCAAAAATCTCCCTCTCCTTTTTAGAATGATAGTCATATTCCACTCTAGCCATTTCCAGTCGTTTTTCCTGGTTAAAGGATGAATCCGTATTGACATGAAGTTTCTCCAAATGACCAAAAGCCTTTTCATAGTTACCTTTTTCTTTCTCCACCTTATAAAGCACATCAAATAAATCGATTCTGGCCAAAAGATTTTGGTCTTCAACATCTACATTTTCAAGGGCTTTTTCTGCCAATTCCTTTGCTTTATCATAAGCTCCTAAATCCAGATAAATATTTGCCAGCTTTCCATAAACAGCTATGGCTTCCCCCGAAAATTTGTTTTGTGCAATTTCAAGAGTTTCATTTAAAAGAAGGATAGCTTCTGACAGTCGACCGGACTTATATAGCAATTCGCCTTTTCCCTTCATGGCTTTGATAAGGGGCTTTTTATATTGGGTAAGGTTAAAAGTAGTAATGGCTTTATCATAATAATAAAAAGCACTATCCTGCATACCTTTATTCCTAAAATAAGTGGCATAATTGGAGGCTGTGTGGGCAACAAACCTTTTGGTTCCTGTTTTTAGAGCCAAATTATATTCCTTATCAAAATATTCCTTTGCCTGTTCTCCATCGTGAAGTTGTAAATAGTATCTACCTAAGCGATCATATACAAGCATGACCTCAAGCTCATTTCCATATTTTTCAAAAATCGCTAATGACTTCAGGTAATGATCCACGCTGAGGCTATAATTTCCCTCATCTTGGTAGAGTAGAGCCAGACCTAAATAATTAAAGCCCAATCCCAGGGTATCCCCTATTTCCTGAATATAGAATGCACTCTTTTGAAGATTTTCAATGGCCTCATCCATTAATTTCCTCTCCTTCATTAGGACACTCAGGTTGTTATAATTATAAGCAAGCACCTGACCATTGTCCACTTTCTCAGCCCATTCAATGCTTTTTTGGTGTACCACTATGGCTGAATCGATTTTGCCAACACGGTAAAATACAATTCCCATATCATTTAAGGCTCTGGCCATCTTTCCCAAAAATTCTGAATCAGCTGTATCCCAATTTTTACCCAAGAGTTTCCTAAAGTAATGGAGGGATTCTTCATATTTATCCAGACTAAAATAAAAATCGGCATACACCCAATTTAAAAGGTCTGTTTCCAGCTCCAATTCATCTCTTAGTGTCAATGCATATAAAGAATCAATAAGGGGTAAAACCATTTTGTGTTGATTCTCATCAATTAGCGAATCGGCAATGTAGATTGCCTCCCGCACTCCAGATGAACCAGAATGCCCTGCACTGTACAGCTTTTGGAAAAATACAAGAGAAACCAGTGTGAATATGTAAAAAAAACGACTCAAAAATTTAAAAATTAGATATTACCAATGTGTAAAGGAACAAAGAAGAGAATTAAATCCCAAGCTTCACTTATAGAAGGGGCAAACCCTATGCACTCCTTCAAAGTGGTCATGAAAAGGCTTATGGGGTATTTTATTGAAATATAAATTATTAAACTTCCTGTCATTGTTGAAAGCCCTTGATCCTTTAATTAATTCTCACATGCTAATGCAATCAAAAAATCTATTTTATGTAAATATTGTTGTTTGCAAAATGGAGGTATTCCTATTATCTAGTTCAATTATCTGAACATTGGGTAAACCTGAAGACATCCATCTCTGTTATTTAAATCAATTTTAAAGATGAAAAAACTTAATCTCTTACCTTTATATCTTCTGACTTTCATTGGATTGGATCCATTAGCTCATGGCCCATAAATTAAATAAGCCTTCAAGGAAGCACTTCCGAACAAATGCCTATCTAAATAAAATCAAACGCCCTAGCCCAATAACATCCGAAAGACCAAAAATAAAACCCAATTTTAACACCACAACTGAAACTTTGTCTATTATTAAACAAACCCCATAAAAAGGTCTCCAAGTTTAATAAAACTTGGAGACCTTTCATTTAAAGGGAAATCAATTTCCCACTCCAAATCTTTTATCACTCAGCATCCCACCATACCCTGTCAATAAGGTCTGCTCCACCTTGGGCACTGATTGCACTGGAATAATTACTGCCATTGGTTGAATTTTCAAGTGTTGGATAGGTAAATCGCCTTGGAATTACGCCTGAAGTAAAGTTGGTACTTGCAGCTTGAAGTTCCGGAAATCCAGTTCTTCTCCAATTAGAAAATGCTTCTACCCAGTTTCCATACAATGCTACCCATTTTTGTTCACCTATTAATTGAAGAGGTTTTTCTGCCTGCTCATAATTAAAATTCGGATGGTCCAAGAAATTATCAATGGCCGCTTGATCTTCTACACCAAATTGCTCCATAGAAGCTTTAACAGCATTCTCATAAAGCTCCTGGGCCTCAGCGCTCCCATTTTTTGCCGCCAATTCAGCTTTAATAAATAGCACTTCTGAATAAGTCATCAGAATAGCGGGTGAATTTGCAGAACCTTGAGCGTCCCCCACCTTAGAGGATTTAAACATAGTATAAAGAGGATCATCTGCATCATCCTTTAACTCTCCAATACTGTTCATTCCGTTATGAATTCCAATGTATTCCCCTCCTTCGTAAATGACATTGTCATCCGCATCTTTTTCTTCTTCAGATTTCTTTGCAAATAAAGGAAGGCGGGGGTCTATATAATCTGGGGAAATTTCCGTACCTCCTCTCATCATATCAATCAATGTTTTACTCATTCGAAAATCTCTTGGACGGGCATTAATTCGTGAATAAACAGGATTGGCAGCATCTCCAGAAAAAATCAATTGAGCATTTTCACTGTTTTTTTCCATAAGTGCTTTTGGATCTTCCAACAAGGAATTAATCTTTGCATCGTAAGTGCCAGGCATTTTCTTACTAAGGTGCATATACATTCGTAACTGTAAAGAATTAGCAAATTTCAGCCATTTTCCCATATCTCCACCGTAAATAAGGTCTTCAGAGGAAGGTTTATTATTTTCGTCTGGTTCTATTACAATTAAGCCCACAGCATCCTCAAGCTCACTTAGTAAACTATTGTATATAGTTTCCTGATCGTCATATGATGGAGTAAGAGACCCTCCCTCTTCATCGCCCTCTAGGGCTTCCTCATAAGGAATACTTCCCCAAACATCGGTCATAACGCTATAGGTATATGCTTTCATTATTTTAGCAATAGCAATATAATTGGATTTATTAAACCCAGTTTCAGTTTGTATCTGAAAACTTTTATCCTCAATAAATTTAAAGTCCTTTAGGGCTCCAAAATACAATTCATCCCATATTATGTTTGAAATGGCAGACATAGATCGATATTGATCAGCGGAAGGGTATTCCGATTCAGCAATATGTTGTACCCAATTAGAGGTCGTCAGAAATCCTATTTGAAAATTAACCTCAAAGGCAACCCTAGCCATGGCATAAGGCATTACTGACTCAGGAGTGGTAGATTCTGTAGCATTAGGATTAGTATTTAAATCATCGAAACCCGTCTCACATGCCACCATGACAAGAACAAGATAAACTGCTAAAATTCGACTAATATATTTTAATAATTTCATAATACTTCTTTTTTAAGGGGTTATAATGTGACATTTAGACTAGCACCAAAACTTCTAAGGGAAGGGTGAGAATTTGTTTCTATACCTTGAGCATTTCCTGAACCAAAGGCACTAGTTTCAGGGTCAATATGAGGCACATTGGAGTGAATTAACCATAAGTTTCTTCCATAAAGGGATATATCAATCTTCCCAAATGGAGTGTTTTTAATCAAAGAAGCTGGCAGGCTATAACCCACTTTAACTTCACGAAGTTTAATAAAAGAGCCATCATAAACACTAGTTTCAAAACCTCCATAATTTTGATAATAATTTTGAGAACTTACCACAATGTTATTTTGTGTATTCGTAGGATCCCCATTTTCATCTGCTAATACCCCCGGAACAACTAATCCGGTTTCATTTCCTCCTTCCCTACCTAACAAGGAATTATCCAATACTCCAGCGTATTTTCCAAAGTAATCAGTTACTGAAAAAATATCTCCCCCTTGTTTCATATCAATTAAGAAACTTAACCTTAAATTTTTGTATTCCACCTCATTCCATAGACCTGCCATAAAATCTGGACTGACATTTCCTAGGATTTCTGTACCACTGGTAACAATAGGTAGACCATCACTATTTATCACCAATCGATCTTGATCATCACGCAAAAACTTGGTTCCCACAATAACACCATAAGGTTCCCCTTCCCGTACTTCAATATTTACTCTTTCTTGGCCCAAAATAATAGAGGTCACATCTGGGTGAATGGATACTACCGTATTTTTATTCTTGGAGAAATTAAGTGAAGTATTCCATTTGAAGCCATTTGGTAAATCCAAAGGAGTAGCATTAATCATCAATTCAACTCCTGAATTCCTAATTTCTCCGGCATTTAACATTTTCTCCTTAAAGCCACTAGCTGAAGATAATCGGACTGGAACTAATTGATCCTTTGTAAGAGCACTGTAATAGGTAAAATCTACACTCAATTTACCATCCAGAAACCTCAAATCTGTTCCTATTTCCCAAGAAGTTGTCCTTTCAGGCTTTAAATCAGCATTGGCCAAAAGGTCTCCTGTAGTGAATGATGGTTGACCATTCAACGGAAAGTTAATATTGACGGACCCCTCATCAATGATTGGCTTTGTAAAATAATTAATCAGTCGATACGGATCGGTGTCATTGCCGACTTGTGCTATTCCCCCTCTTATTTTACCAAAACTTAAGAATGGAAGATCAATTATATCAGAAAAGACTACACTGGTATTAATCGCTGGATAAAAATAGGAACGGTTCCCCTTCGGAAGAGTTGAGGACCAATCATTTCTTCCTGAAATATCCATAAAGACAACATTTTTGTACCCCACCTGCCCAGTAAAATAAAGGCCGTTAATACGTTTTGCCAAGGTATAATTATTAACGATTGGGTTACCTGCCACATTACCAAGGTTATAAATATTTTCCGCAATTAGACCCTCTGCAAAAGCATAGGAATTTCTCACTTCCTTATGATAGCGGTTTAATCCTACCATGGCATTTGCACTAAACTCATTTCCAAAATCCTTCTGTGCACTTATGACATAATCAATGTTGTAAGTTTTTACAAAGTATTTATCTTCATAAAAACCTCCATTAGCAAAACGAGTAGGATAAACTGTACCTACCGCATATACCTGTTTCCTGAAATCATTATAAAAATCTGTTCCTGCACGAAAAGAGGTTGATAACCAATCCGTTAATTGATATTCAAGATTAACATTACCAATAATCCTGTCCTTTTCATCCTTGTTAACATTTTCATTTAAAGTAAAATAAGGATTAGATTGCCAATCTCGTACTGGAGCAAACATTTTATTAGTAACCGGATCAATTAGAAGATTTCCATTCTCATCCCTATAATTTTTATAAGACGTTATATCTGTTTGGCGACCAAACCAATTAAATAAAGATTGAAAAACATTAGAAGATTCATATCCCCCACCAGGCCGGTTTTCACCTCTACCTCGGGTATAATTAATGCTGGCCGTAACATTTAAACTTTCACTAAGTTTACTTCCTCCTTTAAATCCAAATGTATTTCTTCCATAAGCTGTATTAGGAAGGATCCCCTTTTGACGAAAATCCGACACCGAAAACCTAAAATGTGATTTATCAGAACTTCCTGCAAGAGCCAGGTTATGACTCATAATATGTCCTGTTTCAAGAAAATCCTTTACATTATCGGGATTGGCTTCCCATCTTACCCTATTTCCCCACATATCCACCATTTCACGGCCATCAAACGGTGCTCCAAAACTTTGATCCCACCCTAAATAACCGGTACTTTGGTTATCTCCACGATCGGATTCCTCACCTTGTCCATATAGATTTTGAAAAGAAGGTAATCGGAGTGGATTAGTAAAAGCGTAGGAAGTATTATAAGATATGCCAATCCCACCATTTTTACCATGTACCCCTTTTCCCGACTTTGTGGTAATCACTATGGCTCCATTTTGAGCCCTAGAACCGTAAAGTGCCACTGCAGTAGGTCCCTTTAACACATTAAAGGAGGCAATATCTTCAGGATTTAGATCCATGGCAGCATTACCGTAATCTACGGTATTTTCTGACTCGCTTTCTCTAGTACCATCACTGGTTGTCATTACTTCATCATCGGATGAAAAAGAAGAGTTATCAATAGGAATTCCATCCACAATGAATAGGGGTTGATTTTCTCCTGTAAAGGAGGAGTTTCCTCTTATAACAATCCGAGAAGAGGCACCTACCGCCCCAGATGAATTAGTAACCTGGACCCCCGCCACTTTTCCTGCTAATGCATTTACAATATTAGTTTCTTTGGATTCTGAAATTTCGTCGGCATTAACCTCCTGAACTGAATATCCCAAAGCTTTTTTCTGCCTTTCAATTCCCAGAGCGGTTACCACCACTTCCGACAGTTGTTGGACATCCTCACTCATCATAATATCCAAAACGGACCTGGCTCCAATTTCTACTTCCTTCTTGGCAAGCCCAATAAAGGAAAAAACCAATGTCCCCCCCTCCTCAGGAATTTCCAAACTAAACTTACCATCCACATCGGTAATGGTACCAATATCATTTCTATCTTTTAAAATGACATTTACTCCTGGCAAAGGAGAAGAATCCTGCTCCGCCATAACGGTACCCGTTATAACTCTTTCTTGAGCATACGATTGCCAGGCTAGAGAGCAAACTAGCAACAAACAGATTAGTACAATTTTTTTCATACTTTTAAATTTTAGGTAAATAAATAAATTACATTTCACAGTTTTTAAACCAATTACCTAAATTATTAC
>NZ_SMMB01001208.1 GCF_009711365.1 Xanthovirga aplysinae
AACAGAATTAAAAAGCATTATCAACTCAGATTAAATAAAACAAACTGTTCACTTAGGAAGAAAAAATCTTTTCATACAATTCCTTATACTTCTCCACATCCCTATCCTTTTGCACAAATGCTCGACTTCTCCTTCTATAAGCTTCGAGATCACTCTGCTCCCAAATCGCTTCCATTTGCTTTAAGGTAATAGCAAAGGAATCTTCAGACAAACCCTTTAATCTTATCCCTATTTGATGTTCTTCGGCCAGCAGATAATCATCAGATATTCCATCCGGAATAATAATAGGCAAACCACAGGCCCAGTATTCCCCATCTTTTATCGGTGAACTATACCTTCTACTGGAAATTGACCTAATACCAACAAAGCCAAAATCCGCTGCTGAAAGGTAATCGGGTACTTTTTCTTTGGGCAAGGTTTCCACAATCAACTCCCCATCAATTATACCCTTCTTAGCACTTACTTCTTTTACCATTTGATGAGCATCAGGAGTAAGCACTAAAAACCTATATTTTACCTTTCCTTTATTTTTGCAGTAAGCAAAAAAATCAAAAAGTTCATCCTCCATATACATCCCCCCGAATTTGCCAAGATATACGATTAAGCATTCGTCGGCTGCAATATGATATTTTTTTCTTAGGCACGTTCTTTTTTCTTCAGAAAACTTGAAAAGGGATAAGTCGACACAGGAAGGGACTCGATGCTTTTGGGCCTTTACTCCTAACCCAGTGAGCTTCTCAATCATGGCATTAGTAGCTGTAAAAATATGACTACAATCATTAGCCACTTTTAACTCAAGCCTTTTCAAAAACCTTGCCTCCCAGTCTTTTGCTGACCAAACCCCTGATTCGATCATATAATCGGCATGAGGCTCGAAGGTATGAACGATGTGTTTTCTTCGGCTAAAACGAGCCAAAAAATGGCTAATGA
This sequence comes from Xanthovirga aplysinae, assembly GCF_009711365.1. Taxonomy (GTDB): domain Bacteria; phylum Bacteroidota; class Bacteroidia; order Cytophagales; family Cyclobacteriaceae; genus Xanthovirga; species Xanthovirga aplysinae. The sequence continues at coordinate 931 of NZ_SMMB01001208.1, forward strand.
TGGCCCCAGGAAAACCTTCGGAATAAATAAATTTTGCTTTATACCTTAAAACTAAAAAGAGGGACAGGATAAAACCCCATACAAAATCAAAAGCTTTTTTCAACAATTTAAAACGGCCGGAATGCCACTTAGTTTTGTACCATATAATGTTGTGATCTAATAGTAGTTTTCGAATACTTTTAATTTCTTCATTTGAAAGAGTATACCGATCTTGTTCAAAAGTCAATAATACAAATCGATACTTTTCTTTTTGTGGAAAGTTTTCAAAATAAGGAAGTACAGCACTTTGAAAAACAGGGTCTTTATAGCTGTAGTAGGCAAAGACAAATATTGTTTTTTGCTTCATGGTCTCTTAAAACAAAGCTTTTAAGGCATTTAAAAATTGACGATCGGCTAAATAGGAGAGAAACATGATTTTCCGTGTTTTTAGCAATAAATAGAACCGGTCATAATAATTGCAAGGAATTTCTTCTTTCACATATTTCACTAACTGTCTGTAGCCTCCCTCTAAGCCTTTTAAATTGGACATGGCAGAAGCATTTCCTGTTCTGTAATTCAAAATACATTGATCAACTGTCTTGTATAAACCATCATTTGCAATTGATAAATAGAAACACAAATCCTCAGAATGGGTCATTTGTTCAATAAAAGCATAGTTCTTTCCTTTTACCCTCCTAATCATCCATGAAGGACCAAAAAAAACAGAGGGATCAAGCCTTAATAACGCTTTTAAAGGCGGGCCATTAAAAGATTGGATACTTGACTTGATAACACCTTTCATATTATGATCATAAAGATCCACCCTTCCATCCACAAAAAATGCATCAGGGAACTTGATAAAAAATTTAATACGAGCATTTAGACTATCTTTAGGGTAAGTATCATCTGCATCCAAAAAACAAAAGTAATCGCCTTTCATTTCTCTTAATCCAACATTTCGAGCAGCACTTACTCCTTTATTTTCTTGTTTGAAATAGCGAATACGAGAATCTTTAATTTTTAGAACCTGCTTTTCAGTTTGGTCCGTACTTCCATCGTTAATAATTAATAATTCCCAATGCTCATAGCTTTGATTAAGTACAGAGGTAATGGCTTCACTAATGTATTGGGAAGCATTATAGGTTGGCATGATGATGGAGACAAGAGATACATTTCTATGCTTAGTCATAAGCTAGCAATTAAATTTTCTATCCTTTTTATTTGTTCCCCATATGTATTTGCCATAGCAAAGGCTATTCTAATGTCCTTTTTTTCCTTAGAATTGTAGTCATTTAATTGGCTTACCACCTCTTGAAAGTGCAGTGGAAGTTCTGCATTATTTTCAACCATTTCAAGAAGATGCGATTTGTCTTTGTATTCGTCGGTATAGCTAGCCAAAATTGTTTTTCCAGCCCCTAAATACTCCATTACTTTATGAGGACTAGCCAATTGCTCTCTATATTGTTGGACTCTATAAGCTAAAAGTAGTATATCAAAAAGCTCCAAGTAAGCAGGTATTTCCTTAGAAGGTTTTGCTCCCAAAAAAAAGGTATTTTTTAAGCTTTGAGTTTTTAATAAAAAGGGATCTAATTTATTTGTATTAGAAATATTACTTTTCCCAACAGGGCCAATAAAGTAAAAGTTAAGTTCAGAATTTTCTTTGGCTATTTTATAAATAATATCCCAATCTAAGTATTTAATACTGAGATTCCCGACATAGCCAACTTTTACTTTTTCATCCTTAATTATAGGAAGTGTTTCGAATTTTTCAGGAGGTCTATAACCATGATGCACCTTAAAAACCTTAGAATTATAGGGGAGCATTTCTTTTTGAATAAAATCAGTTGTGCAAAATCCTATATCCATTGATTTAGACAAACGATGTCTTTGTAAATTTTCAGAAAGATCTACGATATGACCAATCTTAAGTACCCCTTTTCTCAATTTCTTAAGATCAAAGAAACGAGATGAGTCAAAATTCCAGATTACTTTAAATTGTTTACCAATTTTTTTCTCAATATTCAATAATTCGATACGGGTTAGATATGAACTGATAAATGATGGGATCTTTCCTAACCCTCTGAATATGGGCCTGTAATCTATGATATTGACACCAAATTCTAACTGCTTTATTCTAAAAGAGGAAGAAGGCGGATTAAGGAAATACACCTCATTCCCTTTTTTAGCCAGCTCTAAGGCATAGTGATGCTTTGAAACATAGCTTTTACCCCAGGCTTCGGGGGATATAAGTAGGATAGGTTTATTCTTTAACTGCATACTTATGGCTTATAAACAGTATTAGATGTAATTATTAAATCATATAATTTATACCGCAATTTTAAAGGTAAAAAAGATCTAAATAAGTCGTTTGAAAGAAGTTTAATCCATCTTTGGTTCCGAAAAAACTTAAACATAGGACTTTTCCAAAAAGAAGGAGAAAATTGATATTTAGAAGCATACAGTTTTAAAATTTCAGGATTCTTTTTTATCATTTCTCTGGCAGATAAGCTACATATATATTTTCGGTTGATATATTCTTCTAAATTTTTATAATCATCATGGTAAACCCAAGTCCTTTTGTCTGAGTAAATTGTAAGATTATGTTGATGTACAGCCCGAAAAGCTAATTCAAAATCTTCCGAATCAGTCAAATCTTCATTTAACATCCCCATTTCAATGAAAACTGTTCTAGAAATAGAAAAGTTAGGGCCATTTATGCTAGCTTTTTCCTTAGGACTTACTCCTAATTTAGCCCCATACCACCTATGTTCAATTAAAGCTCTATAATAATGAAAATCATCATAATAACGGGATTTGTCATAATAGGCAGGACCATCTAATATTGCTCTATTATGTTGCTGGTGAAATTCAAAGTGAGTACGTATCGAATCAGGGTTTGGTCGAGTATCATCATCATAAAATATTAATAGTTCTCCTTTGGCTGCTTTTGCCCCTATATTTCTACTTACCGATCTTCCTCCATTTTTACAATTTAGCACCCTTAAAGAAAAGGAATAGGAAGATCTTAGCTCCTCGATTTTTTCTTTAGTATTATCTGTGGAACCATCATTAACCACTACCACTTCAAATTTTTTTAAAGATTGTTTTTCCAAGGCATCCAGAATCTCCTGGATTTGATGGGAGCGATTAAAAGTAGGGATGATGACACTTATTTCCATCTTATTTATTCAGTAATGCTTTTCTAAAGCAATATAAAAGTGTACGATAATTTAAAATTTTAAAAGGAGATACTTTAATAGCTCGCCAAGAAGAAGAAAGGGCCAATTTATATCTTTTCCAATACATATGCGAAGCGGCAAATTCTCTGTAAGCTTTTGAAGGGTCGTTTAAATAAGGGGTCATGAATTTTTCTTCCAGTATTTTCATCTCCTCATTACCTCCCTCTTCCAAAATATTTGTTCCTTTATCCAGTATTTGTCGAATAAGAAAAGACGTAATTTGTTGAATATACAACTGTTTAATATTCTGTACACTAAATGATTTGGTAATTGAGTACGGATTAAACCGGTAATAATACAATGCTTGATTAATATTTATTATTTTGTAATTCAATATTATTTTAAACAACCAATAAACATCTTCATATCCACATCGATCAAAATATTCATGATATCCTCCAAAACTCTCATAAACTTCTCGTTTTAACATCACACTTCCAGGAAGAAACAAATATTGATTAGGAATGATCTCCCTAATTGTCCGATAATCAAAAGGGTACTTTGAAACAAATAAACATACTCCTTTGTCATCAACTTTTTTATATTGACTTCCGCAAACCCCTAATTCTGAATCTTTATTAAATTCCCCCAAAAGAAGTTCAAGGCGCCTCAAGTCTGACCAATCATCAGCATCCTGAAAAGTGATAAAATCCCCTGTACATTTTTCAAGAAGCTTATTACAAGTTTTTAAATATCCTAAATTTACGTCATTATGGTAGGTCTTTATTCTAGGATCATCATAACTTTCTATTATTTCATTTGTGTTATCCAAGGAATTATCATCTGCAATTAATAATTCAAAATTGGGATAGGTTTGATCAAGAATACTTTGGATTGCTTGAGAAATATAACTTCCTGCATTATAAGCAGGCATTATCACAGAAATCAACATTAAGATAAATTTGAATAGTTAATAAAACTCATTAAGCGCCCGAATCCTCTGACCTTATGAAACTTCATTTGAGTTAGCAGAAGTAAAAAACGGAAAATATAGGCTTCAGTTGTAGATAACAGTTTAGTACTTTTCGCAACTTTCAAAATTGCCAGTGCCTCCTTCTTCATTCCATCTCCCCTATATATTGCTAAATCTCTGAATGCAAACAAAAAGAGTCTCCTAAGATTCTTTTTTATAGAGGAAGTATCAGATCTGTTTAACTTTTCCATCTCAGTAAGAACCATTTCAATATATAGACAAAAACCCAAATTAGACCTTAAAACAAGCTCTCTATTAGGAAGGTTTTTATAATTTATTCTAAAAAAACAATCTGCTTTGTAATCTACTATTTTGTATTTGACCCCTTCTATCATTAAGGCCCGAGTATGAAGTTCAGGGTCCTGGAGCCTAGGAAAAGTCTCTATAAAACCTCCAAGTTTTATTAGAAAGGTTTTATCCCAAATTGGACAAGTCGTTTGCCATGGAATATCGTGTCTTAAAAAACGATAAAGAGGATTTTCCCGAGTATAGGTATTGAATAATTTCCCAATATCTCCTATTTCATAATTAAAACTCTCCATATTAAACACAGCAAAATCGAGATCAGGGTTTTGTCTCATAACGGCCATTCTTTCCTGCAAACAAAATGGAGCTAGAAGGTCATCTGAATCCAAAAAAATCACATAATCTCCATTAGCTTTCTCCAAACCAATATTTCGACAAACCGATCCCCCTTTGGGTTTTCTGTCCCTTTGGTAGAAGTGAAATCGTTGATCCTTCTCCACAAAGGTTTTTATTAAATCTTGTGTTCCATCTGTTGATCCATCGTCTACAATAATGGTCTCCCAATGTTGGTATGATTGGTCGAGAACAGAATTAAGAGTTTCTGAGACAAGGTTTACTCTATTAAAGACTGGAATAATAATAGAGACTATGGATTTTTTTTTAACTATATTCAATTATATTTCGAGTTTTAAAAAGGCAAAAAATAAACTAAGTGGCTCTTTCAATTATACATATCACTTTGAACCAAGAGTCTTTTATATATAGAAATTAGAGTATCTTGAATAAACCAGTGTCTTTTATTATCCAAAGATTTCTTCAAAAACTTTTCCCATTTCAAAGCAATCACCTTGTAATCCAAATTCTCTACGCTATTACATGCTAGTTCACATTGCTTTATATATTTAAAGTCAGACATCTTAGCAATTTTAACCAGGCTATTTACTAACTCATTATCCTTAAAATTGACAAGGTACCCTCCTTTACCTTTTAATATATAGTCAGATTGTCCTCCTTTAAACCTCGAAAGCCCCATAACTCCTAAGCCTAAAGCTTCGGCCATTGCAACACAGAAAGTTTCAAGGCCAGGCAAACCACTTATAAAAACATGACATTTTGCTAATTTCTCATACAAACTTTCTTTAGGAAGCATACCAAAAAACTTAATTTCAGACCTAGCTTCCCCTTTATCATCAAAAATATATTTAGCACAATATTCGTCTTCATATGAGGATTCTATTAGACCCGTTCTACCAAACTTTACCCCATCTTTGTAATACAAATTGGATGATCCAAAAACCCTCAACTCACTTTTAGGGTATATTTTATTAAACTTATCAAAAATCCGTAACACATCATGAAACCCTTTTGACCTTGATAAATTCCCAGAAAAACCAATTATCAAACCATCTTGTAGGCTTTTCTTTTCTCTAAAAGGTTCACATTTCTTCAAATCAATTGGGTTATGAATATAATTCAATCGATTCAGCAGGAAATTTTTAGGAATAAATTTCTTCACAAAGGGATATGCAGTGGAAAAATGATAAGCACTAACATGTACTATTCTATCTACCTGTTTTTTTGTAATCGCTTCGTAGAATTTTTCATCAGATTTCCCCAATACGTTTTCAAACAAAATAACCCGCAGTTTAGAACAAATTTTATCTCTAAGGAATAATTCTGCCGCATTTTGAACGGCAATTACAACATCCAAGTCTCCCAACCTATCAAGTTTTTTTTTAAAACCTTGATTTCCCTCTCTATTCTCAATAAACTTTATACCATTATCATTTGTATTTGTTGTACTACTTATAATAAATACTGAGTGTCCTAATTCCACCAAACCTTTTGCGGCTAATAGAATGGTACCCATGGTACCAGAAACCCCTTTCCGTTCCATATCTGTAAAGGTTGCCTTCGTAGTTAAAGTATGGCAAAACACAATTTTCATTTCAAGTATATCTAATTATTCTAATAATCAAATAGAAGTCCAAAAAATTAGTATTCAAACTCACCTATTCATTGCTTAAACCCAATTTATTTAGTGAAAAGGTTTATTGAAAGTAAAAATTCTAATTCAATCATGGTTTCTGACATAAAATTCTAATCTCAATTCACCTAAATAGAAGGTTCTATTACTTCAAAGCTAAATTCAGGCTGTACAACTCCAAGAATCATTTTTCCCCTAGAATAATTGTAAATATTACCTTCCTGGATTGTTAATTTAATTTGTCCAAAAATAAAATCCTGAACTATACCATTTACACTCATCCATAATTGTACATCATAATCACCAGCTTTCAATCTATTTTGTTTCAAATGAAACTCATAAAGGTTTTTATTTTGATGCTCAATACCTACTTTTCCTATAAAACCATTGTTCAAATGATATATTTGATTTCCATATACATCAACAATATGTAGGCTTAATTTTAAATCCCGTAAACTTGTTTTGTTTGAAGTCTGTTTGAGGGAGAGGGAAATATTTAAATCATCCTTTGTTGTATAAACCTGCTTATCAAAAGAAATCTGGCCAAAAATTAAATCAATTGGAGGGTTAACCCTTTGTAAACTGGTCAAATCTAATATTTGGCTGAAATCATTTTTAACTCCCAGTTTAATATAGTCTTTAACTATATTATCGATTTCCCCATCTTTACTCACGAAACCATCTTTTAAAAGAACTCCTCTTTGACACAAGTTTTTCACAGCTGCCATATTATGACTAACAAAGACTACTGTTCGCCCTTCTTGTTTACTCACCTCATCCATCTTTCCCAAACATTTTTCCTGAAATTCCGCATCGCCAACTGCCAAAACTTCATCTACAATTAGAGTCTCAGGTTCTAAATGGGCAGCAACTGCAAAAGCTAAGCGTACTTTCATCCCAGAGCTATAATGCTTCACAGGAGTATCGATGAATTTTTCTACGCCAGAGAAGGCTACGATCTCATCAAATTTTGCGTTTACTTCCTGCCTGCGCATACCTAATATGGTGCCATTTAAGAAAACATTTTCCCTACCCGTTAATTCCGGATGAAAACCTGTTCCAACCTCTAAAAGAGAAGATACTCTTCCGTTGATTTCAAATCGACCTAGGGTAGGTTCAGTAATTCTGCTTAGTAATTTTAATAAAGTGCTTTTTCCTGCTCCATTTCGACCAATGATGCCTACAGCTTCTCCTTTTTTGATTTCAAAGGAAACATCTTTTAAGGCCCAAAATTCTTCTTTAGGCGTAGCAGCAGTTTGCCTGAATAGACGATTAATTTTATTACTAAAGCTATTTCTAAAGTCCCCACTTTTGACATCACCTATCTGGTATTTCTTTCCTAACCCTTCTACTTTTATGGCTATATCACTCATAGATCAATATTATATGGAAGAACATCCCCCTAATCCCAGTCAAAGTGAGGGGGTATCTTTTTCGTTTTTTGGAGGACTAACATTTGATACAATGTTTTGCCCATTTTTTAAAACTCATAATTACACTATATCGGCCATTACTTTTTCCACTTTTTTAAAATAAAATAAGGCAGAAAAGACTAGCAGGATAACTAAAACAAATGATAAATACATGTAGTTGGAAGGAGGGTTACCTCCTAATATGGACCAACGAAAACCTTCAACCACTCCTGCCATGGGGTTTAGGTGCATAACCCATTGGTATTTTTCTGGAAAGGCAGAAGCTGGATAGGCTATTGGTGTTGCATATAAGCCAAATTGTACCATGAATGGTACCACATGTTGAAAATCCCTGTAACGAATGGTTAAAGCACTGAGCCAGATACCCACAGACAAGGCTGCCATAACAGCCATGATTAAGAAAAAAGGCAAATAGATCATATTTACTGAAGGCACAAACTCATAAAATATCATTAAGGTCACCATAAATAAAAAGGTGATACCTAAATCTACAAAACCCACTATGGCTTTAGAAAGTGGTATCACTAGTCGTGGAAAGTAAATCTTTTTTACCATCTCCTGTGCTCCTATGATAGAGTTACCCGATTGGCTCATCACAAAGGCAAAATAAGTCCAGGCTACCATGCCAGAAAGCGCAAACAAAGGATAAGGGACTCCGCCAGTATCTACTTTCACTGCTTTGCCAAACACAAAGGTGAGGACAATAAGGGTAGCCAAAGGTTGTATGAATGCCCATAGGAAACCTAAAAAAGTTTGGGCGTAACGCACTTTAAAATCTCGCATAGCCAAAACCCAAAAGAGATCGCGATATCGAAATAATTCTTTGAGGTTGAGAGCAAAAGGGCTTGAATTGGCGTCTATTATGAGTTTGTTTTGATTCATTTAATATTCTTTTTTTCTATTTTTTCCGATTTTACTAATATGTCATTATCATTGTTTATGTCCCATTTTTGTTTTGAAACAAAAATGGAATCACAAAAGTCAATAAAATCTAATACTCAATAACTGCAAATCAACCCACAGCCGACTAAATTTTTGACCCTCACTACTGGGAGGAAAAAGAGAGCTTATTTGAATTTGAAGTAGTCTTTTGTGCTCTTGAATTTTCAAACTAGATCAATACCTCACTCCACATTTACATTTTACTTATTCACTTTCCTGAGCCCTTTTTCATAATAATATTTTAAAAAAAATAAACCCATTAAATAATAAGGAATTAAGGGTACTTTATAGCGTACTAAGGAACCATAATTATAAGTCACTATCCCAATGGCAAAGGCAAAGGCAATAGCAAAAGTAAAGCAAAACAATATCTCAGGATGTGCCAAACTTTGTACCCAAATGGCTTTTAAACCTATTTTCCAAAGTAGGTAAAAACTCAGGAGCAGTAAGACTGTGCCTTCCAGAGATGAAAGTAACATAACAGGATTACGCACTTCCCATAGATGCGGTTGAAAAAGGCTTACCCAAACAGCTCTTGGAAATTTTCTAATCATACCAGGCGGGCTAAAATCAAAATCTCCCAGGGAATAACCTGATCCTCCTTCCACATCACTGACATAAGCCAGCCAGCGAGCAGAAGCCTCTGCTGTTTTAGTCATTTGTTCTAAGGAATAGCGTTTATTGTCTTCTCCAATCTTTTTTACGGCAAAAAAGGCTAAACCTGCAGCAATAGATAATACAAAAGGGGCTGTAGTATAGCGTATAAATTTATTTTTGACCTGGTTCAGGTTGAATATAAATAACCAAAGTACTAGGGCAGGTACAAAACAAATTAAAATATAAATCTTCACTTCATACAAAATCACACAGGCTGACAGAAAAATAAATGCCGAACTAAAAAAACGTTTTTTCTCAAAAAAGAGCTGAACTATGGCATAGGTCGCCCAAGCTAAAGCACCAAGTGTCAAGGTATCTTTCATAATCCCTGAGCCCCAGAAAAAGACAGAGGGAATGAAGAAAAGAGCAATGGCTAATTCTCTATGCAACATAGGAAAGAAGGCTTGGAAAGCCCTAAACATTGCCCAAAGACCGGAGAAACTAAAGAGAGCAAAAAGACAAGCAGTAGCTGAATAAGTATGAAAAGTAAAGAGATCAAAAAAACCAGCTACCCTAACTACAAAATAAGAAGGTAAATCTCTGTACATCCAGATATTTCTGGAATATTCCAGTGTGTCAGAAAAATGCTCGCCATTTGCAAGAAAAATAAGTTTAAATGCTTTAAATGGTGAATCCAAAAAGGCCTCCCATATATACTTACTCCCGTTGGTAAAATAAGTAAAGGTATCCCCCATGCCATAATAAAACTGATAAATCATTCCCAAGGCAATTGCCCCAATAAGCTTGAGAGATAATGCCGAGAAAAAATACCGTTGTGTCAAGGAATCACTTACCAATGGCCTAATAAAATATGCTACAGCATATATTATCACCAAAAACAATGGAGTTATTAGAAGATCTTTCAGTTCCATAAATTTAAGTTATTTACCTCTCAATTACATTTTCTAATAAGCCCTTTATGAAATGTCGTAGAAATCCACGAAATAGCTTAAAAATCCCCCATATAAAGCCTTCTGTTACGCTTTAAATCCTCTTTAAACAGGGACGAAAAAATTTTAGCTCCTTCAAAGTTTAAATGGGCATTATCCTTCCAAAGCCAGGGATTCGCCAGTTCGTCAAATTGTTTTTCAGCAAAATTAAAATACTTCACACCTTTGGCATTCAAATATTCATTTACCTTTTTATCCATTTTCTCAAACCCTATCCTTTTAAAATA
>NZ_SMMB01000649.1 GCF_009711365.1 Xanthovirga aplysinae
ATTAATAAAAGAAGACGGAGAGTGGAAAATTCTTCACCGTAAACACTTTTTAGATCCAAGTGCGCCAATTGATCAGTGGGTAGAATACTTTAATGCCGTAAACTGGAAAAAATAAGAAAACATAACCCCAATTAAAAACCCTTAAGAGAGGTTGAAAATGGCTATTTATTCCAGATAACTTCATATTAACCTCCCTTTTATCGAACCAAAAAAAATTATGAAAAAGGCATTACTATTTCTTGTAAGTTATTTAGGTGTCATTACTCTGATTTTTGGCCAACAAGAAACCCCAAATTTGGTAGGGGCTGATTTGATTGTCTATAATGCAAAAATTACAACCCAAAACCCTGCACAGCCCCAAGCCTCGGCACTTGCCGTCAAGAAAGGAAGAATTTATGCAGTAGGAAAGGATGCAGAAATTCGAAGTCTAAAAGATGAAAATACTTTTGAGCTAGATGCCAAAGGACAAAGGCTTTTGCCTGGGTTAAATGATGCCCATATGCACGTTTTGATGGGAAGTAATACCTACAATTTTGATGTGCGCTGGGATGGTGTTCCTACATTAAAAGAAGCCCTGCAAATGCTCAAGGAACAGGCAAAGCGAACACCTAAAGGCCATTGGGTAAAAGTAATAGGGGGCTGGTCGCCCTATCAATTCGAAGAAAAAAGACTTCCTACCCTAAAGGAACTTGAAAAGGCAGTCCCTAATCACCCCTTTATTATTCAATACGCTTATAATGTTGCTTTCCTCAATAAAGAAGCGTTGGATGCCATTGGGGCTGATCGGAAAGATTTCTGGGTTCCACCTTTCACTAAATTTGAAAGAGACAAAAAGGGAAGACTCACCGGAAGGTTATACGGTGAACCTGGTTCTATCATGTTTTGGGTATTAGAAGTGTTTGTTCCTCAGCCTACTTTAGCAGAAAGAAAAAATTCCTTGCAACAATTGTTGAAAGAATTAAATCGACTTGGGCTCACTTCTGTGATAGATGCAGGAGGTTCGGGATATCCTCAACAACATGCTGTAATTCAACAATTGGTAGCAGAGGATAAATTGCCATTAAGATTTTCTTTCACTGATATTGGAGACGGCAACCTGGGAATGGAAGAAATAGAAGAAGAATTGAACAGCATTACCCGTTTGGCGCCCATTAGTCCTGGCCAAAACCTACATCCCAATATGGAGCATGGTTACGAATATGAAGGAGTTGGTGAAGCCATAAGAGTTTCTATGCTTGATTATGAGAACTTTGACCGACCCGCTCATATATTGGACCCTAACCATATTAAAGAGGTGATTACCAAAGATGTAGGAAAATTGGTGAAAAGAAGAATTCCTTTTAGAATCCATGCCACCTATAATGAAAACCTGACAGCTATGTTGGATGCCCTGGAGGAGTTAAATCAGGAAATGCCTTTTGACGGCCTGCGTTGGGGAATTGAGCATGCAGAATTCATAAGCCCGGAAAACATTAGCAGAATTAAAAATTTAGGTGGAGGAATAACTATTCAAGATAAAATGGCTTTCCATGGAGATGCCTTTATTAAAACTTATGGCAAAGAGAAGGCTTTACAAACCCCGCCTTTCCGAGAAATTCTTGATCAGAAAGTGCCATTAACCTTGGGAACGGATGGAATTAGAGTGGCTAGTTTTAACCCTTGGATTTCCATCTACTGGGCTGTTTCAGGTAAGGCTGTTTCCGGTACTGAAGTGCTTGCTGAAGAAAACAGATTGAGTCGAGAAGAGGCCCTAAGGTTGTATACCATAGGTAGCGCATGGTTTCAAGATGATGAAAACGAAAAAGGAAGAATTGCTCCGGGACAGCTGGCAGATTTTATCCTGCTCAACAAAGACTATTTGGAAATTCCAGAAAGTGAAATTCCTCAACTGCATGCAATACTGACAGTAGTGGATGGAAAGGTTGTATATGGTGAGGGAGAATATTCGAAATATGCCCCAGTCATTCCAAAACCCATACCGGCTTGGTCTCCTGTCAATTATTTTCCAGGGCATTATTCAGGATGGGGAAAATCAAAAAATTAAAACATCAAGCAGAAGTTTTTTCTATAAGATTTCAGTGAATAATCGGCAACAAAATGATTTTATGTAACTGGTAAAGCCAATGAGAATTAATGTGTCTTTTTTTATTCTTCAGTCCATTTTTTTTCTGCTTTCTTTTGATTAGTAGAAAGTTACAGTTGCTGAATAGGTATGGAGAAACTGAATCGTTTCTGCGGTTCAGCTCTTCTCCATCAATTTAATTCCTACTTTATGGTGCTTTAAAAAAAGATAAGAGACGATGAAAAATAAATATAAAATTTAGCAGAGAAGACTGGGGAGTATTTTTATAACCTTCCACTTTGGACATTTCTATCAAGGTGATTTCTTTGATAAATATTATTATTTATTGCCTCCCTTCATGGATAGATTAACCATCCTATTTGACTCAGGTCGAAGAAAAGGTTTTGGTAGCCAAGGAAAATATGAGAAGAGCGTTAGTGCCACAAAAATTTATTAGGGGATTGCCAAGTGGGATAGAGAGACCGATGGAAATCTTATGAATTTTATAACACGGAAAGAAAGTTTTATGAAATATTATTTACTCCTTATTGCTTTTATATTTCTAAATAATCGGACTATAAAGGCAAAAGCGATTGACGAAAAAAGTAGAACTATAGTTTATAATAATAAAGGAAAAATAAATGAGGAAGATAGTCTGAGTGGTGACAACCTGAACTTTTATACACTCCATTACAATCTCAATGTTTCCGGAAAATTACAGAGGGGTACAGTTGACCAGGTAACTATTCCGGCAAGATTGAACGTGGGAATAAATTCTAAGCTTTTTAAAGCCGAAATTTTTTCCAGTTATTTTTATAACAACGTGGGCGGCAGAAAGCTGAATGACGACTTTATAGGAAGAATAGTATTTGCCTTGTTCCCTGATAGAAAAGTTCATTTGGTTTCAGGGAATAACTACGAGTCCATTT
>NZ_SMMB01001014.1 GCF_009711365.1 Xanthovirga aplysinae
CAGTACCTTTCGACAAGTACAGTGATTTCCCAATTGGCAAATACCCAAGGTAGAAGTTGTGAGTATTAATGGGTTTTGAAGTCTCACTGGTTTAGAAAGGATTCCAAAACCAACCGTAATGTGAGGGGAGAAGTTTTCTTTACTGTGATGGGAGAGGTAATGGTCAATCCAGTGAAATGTGCTGTTGCCAATTTCTTCTTGGGAAGCCATCATTTCCTTTTTTACTCCAGTTGTTAAATAATTTTCCACACCTTTTAATATTTCCTCATGTAGTTCCTGAAGTTTTTTATCCTTTTGAAGGACCACTAAAGTCAGGCCTTTCCCTTGGTTATCTATGCTGCTTTCGACCCTTGTAATTGGAATTTCCAAGGGTAATAACTCCTTTCCTATTTTACTTAAAATACCTTTTATAATTTCCAAATTATCCATGTCCACGCAGCCCATTGCAAGGGAGATGTGTGGTAAGCAATTTTTTAAGTTCAGTCGAATCTTAGTTTTTCCCGAACCTTCCAGGTTTTGATTAAGGACAATAATCTCTTGGCTTAATTTTTTATCAGGAAATAAAACTATATCAACGGCTATTTTTTGGCTTAACATAAGTTGGTGAATTTTAAAAATGAAAAATTAATATTAGACAGTAGAAAGGTAAGATTTGAGATTCCAGGAATTTTTCTCTCTGAGTTTATTCGTAAAGAAGATTTAACACCTATAGTATTTTTGGGGCTTAAACCTATTTTTTCTTATTCTATTAGGATTATGACAACAAGCATTTTTAGAAATAATAGAGGGCTTTTGTGAACTACCGGATTAATTAGTTTTCAATTTTCACAGGTTGGTAAAATACCATTCCCTCTATCAACCAATTAAAAGGAAACTAAAGGTACTTTTTTTGTGCACTGCTGTCTTTTCAAATATACCCAAATGAAAAAATAGAGGGGTTGGGATGATGGTAAAATTAAGTATTTATGTAAGTATGTTATTAGAATTTGTGGTGCAATTTGAATTGAATCGCACGAAAAGTGGGAAGTTCTTGTTTTCATAACACAACCAGTCGGAGAAAGCCCCTTGGGTGCTTATCCGGAGTAAAAAATCAGGAAATCACTTCTAATTAACTTCATGTATGGGAAAGTACATCAGACCGCTGGCTTTAATGTCAGTCCTTCTCGTGTTGGTCCAATCCTGTGCTACTATTATTAATGGAACCACTCAAAGAGTAACCTTTGTTTCTGATCCACCAAATGCAGATGTCTATATTAATGGACAAAAAACCTGGGAAAAGACACCAGTTACGATGGAGGTGCCAAGAAAAGTAGCAGAGACCTTCTATAATCGGAAAAATGAACAGTATTATGTTTTTAAAAAGTTTGGGTACCATGATATGGAGTATCGTGATTTTCGTACCCAATCCAATTTGTTCTTATGGACAATCCTTAACCTTACTACCTATACGGTAGGTTTCTGGGTGGATCTATATAACCAATCCTGGAATAAATATTCAAAGCGAGTGACGGTTAATCTCTCCCCCAAAAAAGTGATAACACGAAAGGAAGTCGTTTATGTGGAAAAAGAGGGTAAGGGAAGCAGTTACCATTTTGAGCAATTGTCCGATGTAGATGTTGGAGTTCCTGAAATCAAAGGACGAATTCCGAAAAGGTTTGCTCTGATTATTGGAAATGAGGATTATACTTCCTTTCAAATATCACCGATGAATGAGGTAAATGTAGTGTATGCCCGAAATGATGCAAGTGCTTTTAAAGAATATGCGATTAAAACACTTGGCATTCCTGAACGTAACATTATTTTTGTTTTGGATGGCACCACTGGGAAAATGAATCAGGCCCTGAACAAATTAAGCTTATTGGCAAAAAATTCAGGGGGTGAAGCGGAGTTGTTCTTTTTTTATGCGGGGCATGGTTTGCCTGATGAAGCCACTCATTTGCCTTATCTTATTCCAGTAGATGTGAATGGAACTGACCTTAGCTCTGCTATTAAGGTCAGTACGGTTTATCGTAAATTGACTGAGTATCCTACACGGAGAGTCACGGTATTTCTGGACGCTTGCTTTAGTGGGGCTGGAAGGGGAAGTAATCTTTTGGCCGGTATTAGAGGAATTGGAATAAAACCTAAAATGGCCAGACTACAGGGTAATTTGGTGGTGTTTTCGGCCAGTCAGGGAGAACAATCTGCTTCCGTTTATCAGGACCAACATCATGGATTGTTTACTTACTTCCTATTAAAGAAATTGAAAGAGTCCGCAGGAGAAGTTAGCTATGAGGAACTGGCTCATTATATTAATGGTAAAGTGGCATTGGAATCAGTGTTATTAAATGATAAAGAACAAAATCCAGTAGTGAATTTCAGTGAACAGTTAAGAGGAAAATGGGAAAACTGGAAATTCCTTCCTAAATAGGGGATCATAACTAAATTAACTTTTCCCTTCACTCTAAACTAATTTCTAATGGGATGAATAAGATTCTTTGCCCAGTTGATTTGGAACCACCATCTAAAAATGCGGTGTGTTATGCTGCTCATTTAGCCCAAAAGACAGGAGCAACTCTTTTTTTATTACATGTGGAGCCAGAAATTAGTACCGAGGGAGTAAATGATGAAATAGAGAAACAAAAGCTTTTTGATTTACGGCAGAAGATGGCTGATTTTTGTCATCAGATCCAAACCAATTTTGAGATCAATTGTGAGTACATTATTAAACCTTCCTATTTTGAGGAAACAATTATCACCATAGCAAATGAGCAGGGCTTTGACCTTATTGTGATGGGAACCGAAGGTATTTCTGATTTTGAAGATTTTGTTTTTGGAACCTTTACCTTAAAGGTTGTCAAACATTCTAAACCACCCGTTTTGGTAGTTCCTGCCGAATGGCATAATTATACCCCAGAAAAATTTATTTATGCATCTGACTACGATGAATACGATCCTATTTTTATTAGAAAAGTAGTTGATTTGGCCATTGTTCTCCATGCCAAAGTAATTTATCTACATATCAGTAAACATGGTGAAACTTTTGGAGATGAGCTTTTTGAGGTGAGTAGTGAAGAGATAAAAGAAGAATTAGGAGCGAAAAGCGAATATGTTCAGTTTGAGCATATGTATGATGAGGGAGGTACGGTTAAAGCTTTGAAAAGGTATTTGCAAAAGTTTGAGTCGGGAGTGGTTGTGGTACTTAAAAAGGAAAGGTCGGTCATTGGAAATTTATTCCATAGAAGTTTGACAAAAAAACTCACCTTGGCAGCCAAAATGCCATTATTGGTTTTTCATCGCTATAGAACAAAGCAATTTCCAAAAAAGTAGTAAAGAGAAGGAGGGCATACTGGGGAAAGTATGCCCTAAGTAATGATTGGATGATTTAGGGGGAGCTCAAAAGGTTTGGAAAAACCTCTCGGCAGTGTGAAAAATTAGATAGACGAGGGAGGGTGGGATTTTTAAATTTCCATACTTTACTTCATAATTACCGTAGGATGGGTCAACAGCTTTTTGTTTTTGTTTCTTATATTCAAGTTAACTAAAGCTTGCAAAAATCCAAAAAAATATTTGATTATTTTTATTGTTATTTTTTTTGAAAGCTTTATTTCGTTTCTATATTCCATTAAACAGATCAAAAGAATTCTTTCCTATTAAATTTAAAACAACAATAAGCGTGATCTTACAATACCAAGATCACACCCAGCTAAGACTTCATAATTCTTATTAAACAAATAGTGGTTGGCATTTTGTAAATCTCCTTTCTTTCCATCGAACTATAAAATAAATGTTGAAGAGCAGTAATGGGGTCCTGAGAAAATCATCTTCCATTCATCAATTCACCATCTGTTCTTCACTGTTAATTTTTCAATCTTCATTCAATTCTCTTTTTGGGTTAGAAGTGAGAGAATATTCTATGAATTAGGTGATTTTTTAGATGAATAATTTGTAAGTACGATAAGTTTCGTATAAGTTTGTAGTACGATAACCTTCGTACTAAATAATAAGTTGTTATGAAAAAAGAAAATTTGTTGAAACCTACTGAGGCAGAGCTAGAAGTGTTGGGTGTGATTTGGGGTAATGGGCCTTCTACGGTGAGGTTTGTACACGAAAAACTGCTAGAAAAAAAAGAAGTGGGCTATACCACCACCCTTAAGACTATGCAAAATATGGCTAAAAAAGGTATGCTAAAAAGAGATGAAAATAAACGAAGTCATGTATATCTAGCAGTCTTGAAGGAAACACCTACACAGAAAGCACTCTTAAACCGCTTTTTAGATGCGGCATTTGGGGGATCAGCTATGAAAATGGTTATGCAACTATTGGGCAATAGCAAAACCTCAGAGGCTGAATTGGAACAGATACGTAAATTAATTGATAAAATAGAAAAAGATAAATCATGAATCCCATCAAGGAAATCCTCTCCGATCGTCTGATCCACGCTCTTGGATGGACCATTATTCATTCCCTTTGGCAGGGAGTGCTCATCGTGCTTTTATCCGCCTTCTTAATGATTTTGCTTTATAGGCAATCCTCTAACATTCGATATTTTGTTTCGGTCACTGCTTTATTATTATTATTTTTTACCTCAGCCACTACCTTTTTTAGGGAATTTAGGGCTTATGACCTTTCCGGAAAAAATAACCCCGCCCAGTATATCCGATCTTCTACGGTTTCGGAAGAAAAATCACGTTTGGTAGTACAAGAAAAATTTCCGGACAAGGAAAGAACAACAGCTAGCAGTAAATTTACACCAGGGGAAAAAATAAAACAGGTATCGAATAAGTACCTGGCTGTTTTTCTAAAAAAATATCAGGCTTATTTTGAACCTCACATTCCTTTAATATCAATTCTTTGGCTATTAGGCTTTGGATTATTGTTTCTTCGTTTTTTTGGAAGCCTGGCTTATTCGAGACGGTTGAAACATTACCGAACGAAAGAGGTGGAGGGGCACTGGCAAAATAAACTGGATGAATTGATCAAAAAATTAAAGCTTAAAAAAGCAGTTCGTTTGGTGGAATCTTCTTTGGTAAAAGTTCCTCTTGTTATTGGTTATTTTAAGCCTGTCATTCTTCTTCCCTTGGGCTTAATTTCTCAGGTTCCCACTGCCCAATTAGAAGCAATTTTAGCGCATGAGTTAGCTCATGTTTATCGCCGGGACTACCTGGTGAATATTTTATTGACCTTCATTGAAACCTTCTTCTTTTATCATCCTGCAGTATGGTGGTTGTCCAATAACATTAGAGCCGAACGGGAAAATTGCTGTGATGACCTGGCTCTTTCTGTTTGCAATGATTCCTTGACTTACGCTAAAGCTTTAGCAAAAATGCAAGAACTGCAGTTGAAAGGACCTCAAATGGCCATGGGGTTTGTAAATAAGCGTTCCGAAATACTGCAAAGAATTGGTCGAATAGTGAATAACAAGAATGTTCGTCCTGATTTTTCTGAAGGGTTTATCACCGCTTGTGCAATGATGTTTAGTGTAATTGCACTTAGTATTAATGCTAAAGCTTTTGAGGGAGGAAAGGTGGAGAATTCGTTCCGTTCCGCAACTGAAGTATCCTTTAAAATGCCAAATTCCTCGGAATCAAAAGATATAGAAAAGGTTAAAGCTAATGAAAAAAATAGAAATGGATTTTTTCCTTTGGAAGATGCTAAGGTAAAAGAGAGCCTTCCAAAACTCGAGGCTGATTCTTTAAAGGCTAAAAAGAAACAACTTGTAGTTGCTAAATTTGATCCATTTGTGGAAGAACTTGAAGAAGTAAGGCCTTTGCCAAAGGTTAATACAGTTGCTCCTCCAGTATTCAAAATGGTGAGAAAAAGTGAAAATTCTGTGATAATTCATCAAAATGGAAAAACCTATGAGATTTTTTGTAATAAGGAAGGAATTTGTGAGGGTTTGGTGAATGGAGAACCATTAAGTAAGGAAGAATTGAAGAAGTTGAATGAAACGGGAAGGTTAGGGGACGATGACTCTATAATAATTAGAAGAGATGAAAACTCCGGGCAGCTATATGTCTCAGCGCAGGGAGGAAACAGCCGGATTATTTCTCACTCTTTTTCTAATGATTCAACAAATAGATTTGTTGAATTCTGGTCTGAAGAAAAATTAGACTCTTTGATGGATTCCGCTATGGAGGGTATCGCTTCTTTCAATTATAATTTCAATTGGGATTTAGATGAGGATCAATTTTTTTATGCTCATCCTCAAATGGGAGATATGTATATCCATTTGGATAGTTTAAATGATGGGGTTATTGGGACATGGGATTTTGATAACTTTAGAATGGAAATGGAAGGTTTAGGGGAAAAACATCTGCTCTTGATGGACTCCCTTATGAAAAATAGAGGAAAGGTTCATGAAAATGCTGAAAGGCTAATGGAGGAATCCCGAAAGGTAACTGAAAGACACCGAAGGGAAGTGGAAGAAAAAAGAAGGGAACTAATGGAAGCAATGGATTCCTATCGTTCTAAAATCAGGGAAAAAGAAAAGCTGCGAAGGGAAGAGATTGAAAAAACCTATCATAAAAGAGATAAGAAAACACATTCAATAATAAGAGGGAAAGTTCCAGGTAGAGAGGAACCAGATCAAATAATAGCGTTTCAAAACTTATTAGAAAA
>NZ_SMMB01000980.1 GCF_009711365.1 Xanthovirga aplysinae
AGTGATTGTTTTTATAAAGAAAACTTGCCAGCTGAGCGATTCGAAGAGTTGGAAAATTTGCAGGGCGCATTCTCAAAAATTTCCATTGATGGATTTCCATCACTTGATCAAATAATTGATATTTTCTCCCCAAAAATCCAAACTCCCTTTTTAAGCTTTGAAAATAAGTATCCTTCAAGTTCTGATTTAAAAAGCCAGCAGTCCCAAATAACAAGGCCTCCACCTGCATGAGATTATCGCCATGTTTAATAATTACTTTTAAAGGCAATTTTCTACTTAGTTCCCAAAAGGGCTCCTTATTGACTTTAAAACCAAAGTTTTGGGCCAATAATTGATAAGTGGTTTCCTCCCAATCCAATTGATTAACACCCAATAATTCCAAAACAAAATTCGCTTTCTGCTCCAACCTTTGAATTAAAGCCTGATCAAGGGTCGAAAGCCCAAAAATTTCATCTACATCTTCTATTTGTGAGGCACACGGAATAGCATCAAAGTTACTTAGCAACTTTTTATATCTGGAGATTAGTGTTTTACTCACCCTTCCCTTTAACTCCACCGTAGGGATTGGGGTGCCATCTTTTCGATATACTTGTTTGTCATTTTCCCAAACCACATGTAATATGACTTTATTATAGGCAGCATCCCTTTCATGACCGTGAAGCTTCCAATCCGAAGATTTGTAATGAATTTCCACATCACCATGCCAAGCCATATTTCCTAACTTTATTTTGGCCTGCGCAAAATCAGGCCCTGCATCTTTATTACTAATTCCAGGTTGAAAAATTTGAACATCTATTCCATGAACCGTCCTTAAAGAACCCTTTTCAAAATATTGATACCTCCAAACAAAATGTAAAAATTGCTCTCTCATTTTTATTACTTTCTTTCAATTTATAAGAGAAAGACTTGGTATCAGAATGGGAGAATAAGCAAAAAGTACTTTTGTAATAAAAAAGGGAATAAACAATTTTAGTAAAGATTGGTAAAAAGCCAACAATGAAGGGTGTGGGAGAAAGAGCTAAATAATCTACAGCAAATTTATTTAAAACATTAATAAAGAATATTTTATCTAATCATCAAGCGGTAAAACTTACTAAAAAAGAAAGGGTCAAAATGAAAACATTTTGACCCACAGATACACAACGGCATCCTTCTCTTTACTCCATTATCAATTAATTATCTCTCAACATTTAATGTCACAAAAACTCTGCCAAATATTTAGCCATTTCTTCCTGCAATTCTTTTGCTTTTTGCCCAGCCACTTCTGCAAAATCTCCCTCTTTAGAGGCATAAATAATCCCTCTGGAAGAATTGACCAATAATCCACACTGTTCATTCATTCCATATCTAGAAACTTCTTGCAAACTTCCTCCCTGCGCCCCAACACCTGGGACTAACAAAAAATGGTGAGGGACATTTTTTCTAACCTCTTGTAACTGATTTGCCCGTGTGGCCCCTACCACGTACATTAATTGATCATCCCGACCCCATTCCTGGCTTTTTTTCAAAACATTTTCAAAAAGCTTTTCCTTAGAACCTTCCAAAACCAATTGCTGAAAATCTCCGCTTCCCTCATTTGAAGTTAAGGCCAATAGAATCACCCATTTGTTTTTAAATTCCAGAAAAGGAGTTACAGAATCTTTTCCCATATATGGAGCAACAGTAACGGAATCAAAATCCATATTTTCGAAAAAGGCGCGAGCGTAAAGCCCTGAAGTATTCCCTATATCTCCTCTTTTGGCATCTGCAATGGTAAAAATATCATTAGGGATGTAAGCAAGCGTTTTTTGCAAGCTTTCCCATCCTTTAGCTCCCATAGCTTCATAAAAAGCTATATTAGGTTTATAAGCCACACAATAATCAGCCGTGGCATCAATAATTGCTTTATTAAACTCAAAAACAGGATCTTCTTTCTTTAGTAGGTGCTTGGGAATTTTGTTAAGGTCGGTATCCAGGCCTACACATAAATAGGACTGTTTTTTCTTAATTTGGTCAAAAAGCTGCTGTTTGTTCATAATTTCCTCTTCTCCATTACATTGATGCTGCAAAACTAATAGAAATCAATCTGGGAAAGAAACCTTTTGTAAAGGCAACATCTATCCTTTCCTCTTTTATTATCATCAATAACTTTTTTGAGCATTCCATCCTTCCACTTCTATTGCATAATAGTCAAGATCATAGGTCAATAAGGAAACTACTTTTTCCCTTTTTAAGCCAACCTTTTCCAATACCCTTTTTGAGGCAATATTTGGTGTTTCCACTATTCCAATTATTCGTTTCAGCTTCATCTTTTCAAACCCATAAGCTAATAGCGCTCTGGATATTTCAGTTGCAAATCCTTTACCCCAGCTTTTCTTTTGTAGGCGATACCCAATCTGAATTTCTTCAAATTCTTTTGAGTGATTTAAATTACAAACTCCTATTATTGCTCCACTTTCTCTTTCATGAAGGGCAAAAACTCCCAATCCAGGGTACAAATTATAATAAGATAACCGCTCCTCTAATCTTTCTTTCTCTTCATTCTTGGTGAGAATTTTACCTCCATAAATATATCGTACTACTTCGGGGTCCTGACCTTGTTGATAGATCCATTCCAAATCATCAATTGTTAACTTACGGCAAAATAAACGTTCCGACTCAAGCAATTTATTCATAATGAAACAAACATTAAAGGAAATTAGGAACTTGAGATATTCCTTTTAATTCGTAATTTCTTTTTCGACAGCATAAAAAAAGGGCTACATTTTGCAGCCCCTCTCTCATTCAATATTTTAGGTCTAAGTTACCTCAAATCTATCACTTCTACCCCATCGTGCTTTGAAGTATCAAAGGTAAAGAAATTATCATCTACTTTCACCTCAGGATTAAACTCTGTCACTACATATTGCACTCTGTTTCCATCTTTTGAAAACATCAACCAACTGCTTAATGTCTTATCAGTCTTTAAAATCTTCATTCGGATCTTAAAAATGGATTGACTTTTATCTTCTGGAACAAGATCAACAATTTGATAAACGCTTCCATTTTGGGTTTCTTCCCCCAAAAAAGAATACTTATAGCCCTCTTGATAAGCATTGTAAATCTTGGTTGGAGTCATCTCATCTTCTTCAGGATCAAATTCACTAATGTTCACCTCATTTTCATCCTTTAGATAGGTCCAAATGGTAGTGCCATTATTAAAAATCTCCTGTCCTCCCATATCCAAATGATACATATTGTCCTTCACAGTAATATTGCCATTCATCTCCTCATCAATATCCAATGTATCATTTACCAAGGAATAACTAATATTAGCACTAAAAGCAGGAATACTTTTATATTTTGCACTCATGGCTTCCAATATATCCAAGGCTTGAGAATCTTTCTGCGCATAACTTACATTAACCCAGCCTAACAACACCAACCCTAAAATCATTAATCTCTTCATCTTAATATTCTTTTGTAAATTGCTATTATTTCTATCTTATTGTACTGTAACGTTAGAGTTTTGATCCTCTTATTTTATTAATTACTTAAAGCTCATTCAATAACTGTTCCAAACTATATTCATCCTGAATTAATACTTCTCTGGCTTTACTTCCTTCAAATGGTCCTACAATTCCCGCTGCTTCCAATTGATCAATCAACCGCCCAGCCCGGTTATACCCCAGCTTAAGCTTTCTTTGAATCAAAGATGTACTTCCCTGTTGATGTGTAACAATTAATCGAGCCGCATCCTCAAAAAGAGAATCCCTATCGGAAAGGTCAACATCTTTAGCACCATCTCCATCTTCATCAGCCACTTCCGGTAAAAGATAGGCCGATTCATATCCTCTCTGGCTTCCTACAAACTCACAAATACCTTCCACTTCAGGAGTATCCACAAAAGCACATTGTAAGCGAATAATATCAGAACCTTGTGATAACAACATATCTCCCTGTCCAATTAGTTGCTCTGCCCCTCCTGCATCCAAAATGGTGCGCGAATCTATCTTAGAAGTGACACGAAACGAAATCCTGGCCGGGAAATTGGCCTTAATTATACCTGTAATCACATTTACAGATGGACGCTGAGTAGCGATAATAAGGTGAATACCAATGGCCCTGGCCAACTGTGCCAAACGAGCAATCGGAGTTTCCACCTCCTTACCGGCAGTCATCATCAAATCCGCCAACTCATCTATAACCAGCACAATGTAAGGCAAGAAACGATGACCTTTTTCAGGATTCAAACGTCTTTTTACAAACTTAACATTGTACTCTTTGATATTTCGACAACCTGCATCTTTTAACAAATCATACCGGTTATCCATTTCCATACACAAGGAGTTTAACGTATGGATAACTTTCTTAGTATCAGTGATAATTGACTCCTCCGTATTGGGTAAACGGGCCAAAAAATGACGTTCGATCTTATTAAAAAGGGTTAATTCCACTTTTTTAGGATCTACCAATACAAATTTCAATTGAGAAGGATGTTTCTTATAGATCAAGGAGGTAAGAATGGTATTTAAACCTACGGACTTACCTTGTCCAGTAGCTCCTGCCATTAACAGGTGTGGCATTTTAGCCAAATCCGCCACAAATACCTCATTAGAAATGGTTTTTCCTAAGACTACAGGCAATTCACTTTCACTTTTCATGAATTTCTCTGTAGATATTACCGAGCGGATGGAAACCATTTCCTTATTTTTATTTGGAACCTCAATACCAATAGTTCCTTTACCAGGAATCGGAGCAATAATCCGAATACCAAGAGCTGCCAAACTCAAGGCAATGTCATCTTCCAAATTTTTGATCTTTGAGATCTTTACTCCCGCCTCAGGCACAATCTCATAAAGTGTCACAGTAGGGCCAATTGTGGCTTTAATGCTGGAAATTCCAATTTTGAAATTCACCAGCGTTTCTACGATCTTATCTTTATTGGCCTGCAATTCTTCCTGACTAACTTTCACCTTTCCTGGGCCATAATCAATTAATAGATCATCGGAAGGAAATTGATAAGAACCCAAATCCAAGGTAGGATCATAATTCTCAGCAATACCAGTTTGCGTCTCTTCTTTCACTTGTTGGCTAACAGTAAAATCAAGGGCTTCATTTTCTTCCTCATTCAACAGCTCTGTTGTATCCTCTATCACAAATTCCATATCTTTTTGGGAACTTTTCCGCTTTGGAGCAGTGCTTGGGATATCAAAATTTATCGGTTCCTCCAAATTGAGGTCTGAAGGATTGCTTACTAGATCTTCTTTATTTAAAGAGGACAAATTAGATCCTTCTTTTTGTTGGTTTTCTGAAAGTCTTTCCCCTTCCTCCTTCTTTGGTTCGGGATTGGGAACTTTGATAGGAGACCTTTCTTTCTTCTCCAATTTCTCAGCAGAAACAGAAACAAAGGAGAACCACTCCGTAACGTTAAAAAAATAAACAATAAAGACCGCAAGGGAAAAAATTAAAAATAAAATAGTCCCTCCTCCAATCAAACTTTTACTTAAAATAGCTAATTGATAACCAATTCCTCCACTAAGAAAACTCCAACTATCCAGACTATCGGTTACACTAAATATATATCCCACACAAAGGCTTATCCAAAACAGAAAGAAAAAGACAAACCGAAAGGTCTTCCTGACTGATACAAAAGCTTTCCGTAAAACTATTTTTGAGCCCAGAATAAATAAAAGAGGCGGAATTAAAAAAGAGGCAATCCCAAACCACTCATATATAAATAGACGGGAAAGGTAAGCTCCTAACAAGCCCAACAGGTTTTTGGTTTCCCGGCCTGAAGATTTTAAACCTTCTTCTGAAACACTGTTCAGCACACTTTGATCCGCATTACCACTAAAAAAATAACTTGCAAAAGCGATTAACAAGAAAAATGCGCCTATGATCAAGAAAAACCCAAAGGCTAAATGAAATCGCCGATCTTTGATAAAGCTAAAATTAAAACCAAGGTTAACCTTCTTCTTTTTAGGCTTACGTTTTTTAGATTTAGTTTCTGATTTGTAGGTATTTACCGCCATAAAACCCCCTAAAAATTCAAATTAAGTTTCCGGAAAAAATAATTTTTGAGATTAAATATACCTTAAGCCAATCTAAAAACATAAGAAAGACCAAGAATTGGTCTTCATTTATTTAGATAAACCAAGGGCAACCACCACTGCCCAAAATTTATAC
>NZ_SMMB01000448.1 GCF_009711365.1 Xanthovirga aplysinae
TCCATTGTATGCCAGAATAATAAATAGAATAAATTACCAATACCAGGACGGTTATTGACAAAACTACTATTGTAATAAATTGTCCATTGTGTTGTTTTTTAGCTTTTTTAATAATATGGTCAGGATTCGCGAGAGGTGAATCATTTTCTTGTCTATTCCAGGTTTGGCTTAACTTATCATTTTTCATTTGTAATACATTTTAAAAGTGTTTTTCTAATTCTGCTCAATCGTGTTCTAACCGCTCCGTGAGCTATACCAAGTGTTTCTGCAATAGTAGCTTGAGGAATTTCTTCCAGTTCCAGAAAAATGAACGTCTTGTTGTTTTCGCTAAGCTGATTGATGCAATTGTACATTTTTAAAATTTTGTCCTCATGATTTTCTTCATCGGTGTCAGTTGAATCTGAGGCCAGTATATTATCGTTAATTTGGATATTTTTTTTTGGTTTTCTCAAAGCACCCAGGCATATATTGAGGGCTATTCTATAAATCCAGGTGCTTATAGAAGACGTTCCTTTAAAAGATTTTCTGTGCTTCCAAACTTTAATAAAAGTTTCTTGTTGCCACTCTTCCGCTAAGCTGTTGTCACCAGAGGCATAACCCAGGCACAACCTATAAACTTTAGGAGCATATTTGTTATATATTTCAGTGAATTCCTTTTCCGTGTTCATTTAGTTTGATGCTAAAACTTGTCTGATTTGCTCCATGAACCATTCAGGTTTGTCGAACATAACAAAGTGTGCGGAATTATCGGCAATTATCAAATCATAGTTTGATAAATTGGAATATTGGTTGTTGTAGGTTTGGGTAACCATTTCTTTTCCATAAGGTTTATCTGCTGCTATTATGGTTACGGGAATAGAAATATTTTTCAGATCTTCCCTTAAATCCAGTTTGAGATAATCGGTATATCCATATACATAGGTTTCCCGGTCAGCCATCACTATCCATTCTTTAATCCTTTTTTGAGTTTCCAGTTTTATACTCATTCCTTTTGACATACCAGTAGCCAGTTGTTCGAAGTCAGTCTCGTTCATTGACAACTGTTGGTTGTTAAAAGGGCTGTCGTATACCAGGTTTTCAGGATTAAAATCCGGAATCATAATTGCACCTGCGGCGGGTAGTGCATCCAGTAATACGATTTTCGATATTTTGGTATTTTCTCTACTGGCAAGCCACGTGGCTATGGTTCCTCCTAAGCTATGTCCAATTATGGTCAAATTTGTGAACTGTTGTTCGTTGATATAGTCTTCAAGAGCTTTATTTACTTTTGGAAGCCAGGGAAAATTAATAGGTTCTTTTCCTCCGAAACCCGCAAGGGTAATTACATGGCACTCGTAGTTTTTCTCTAATTGATTAACTGTTGTATCCCAACTTTCACCAGGTACGGTAAAGCCAGGAATTAGCATTATAGGGTTCCCCTTACCTGTAACTTTTACATGAATGGGTTGATTGTTTTCTTGTGCCTGAGTTGCCAAAGAAAAAAAGACTGTTAAGAATAAAAAGATGTATTTCATGATTTCTGTATTTAATTTTCGCTTTAGATGCAGAAATCAAAAAATGTTACATCTGTATCAACAATTTCCCTAATTTTTCTTTGGGCTCTCTTTTATGTACTAAACTTCTTCCAGTAAGTTCGTTAAGGCAGATAGTTTACAAAGTTA
>NZ_SMMB01000908.1 GCF_009711365.1 Xanthovirga aplysinae
AGAGTTAAGAATTTGATTATTCTGATAAAAAATAACCAGATATAAACCTGTTGCAAGGTCATGAACACTAATTTGATCTTGGATTGAGGTTGATTTGGGTAGCTTCCCCTTACTTAATTTCAAATTGCCAGCACTGTCATAAATCTTAATTGTATAATAATTTTCTGTGTCAACTATTTCATTTTGTATATTTATGATACCATTCTCAGAAGGATTTGGAAAAATTGCAAAGGGAGTTTTATTTTCCTTCAAACTTTGAGGAAGTTCAACATCAACCTTTAAAGCAAATTCTTTCAACAAAAGGTTATAACCTTGTGGATACCCTCTATTTTTTGAATAAGAAAGACTGTTGTCCTGGATTTTAAGATTCTCTTTATAGGCACCAATTAGCCCCACCCTATTACCAGTTTTAAAAAAGCCCGCAGTTGAAGCAAATTTTTCACCATATTGCTCATGACCAATAAGGGTACCCTTTGAGTTAAGGTTAAATAATAAAATATCTGAAGAACCTGCTGGAATTAATTCAATGTTATTTTCAGGCAAGAAAACTCTATCCGTTAAATTAGTGGCTAGCCGAAATTGACCATTAATATCCTCCACTACTCCTTGTGGCAAAATTGATTCTGGATTTCCACTATATTCTACAAGGTTGTTTGTCCAAAGAAGTTGACCATTTTCATTGTACTTATTAAGTCGAAGCACATTTTTGGATTCAATTATTGTCCTTGCTGTAATAAGTTCGTGATTTGCCGTAAAATCAAAAGTCATTGCCCCCTTAATTCCAATGGGTTGCAATAGCCCCTCTTCCTCTATTGTGAATAGGGTGGTGCCATTCTTGGAATCAACTTTAAAAATACTAGAGCTATATTGGTCACCCCCCTTTTCCATAGCCACATGCCAGAATATTTCACCTTTAGTATTTTGTTTTATTTCATAGCCTTTTGCTTCAGTAATTTCTTTTTTCCATAAAATTTCTCCAGATCTATTAAAACATATCAGCACGGCCTGGCTATTTGAATTCTCCTCGTCAAAAAAATAGCCACTTACCACGCTCAAGGCACTTCCCTTTAAGCATACAGCAGAACTAAATTTACTATTAACCAGATCCTTTTCTAGTTTATGGGACCATAAAAGTTTTTTATTAGGCGAAACACCCACAACTATTCCAGTGTATTTATTTTCATCTGCTTCTATCCTTTTTCCTAAAAAGTTAAATGTTCCTTTAATGTATCCGCAAGTAACAGCCACTGCTGGAGATGAAGCCACACTAACAAATCTTCCTTCTTTTACCTCAGGATCGTAAGCTATCCATTGTTGTTGTCCTCTAAGTAACAAAGAAAGATATGGGCTATTAATCTCTTCTAAAGTGGTTGGATCAACAAAAAGGCGCCCACTGCTAAATGACACCTTAGGTTGCTGAGAATAAACCAATTGGGACACTGAAAACAGTATAACTAAAATAGATATTTTAATCTTCATGGGTAATTAGTAATCTTATGGTCATTAATATTCTATTAAAAAAAAGAGGTAACTTACCCTCTATTCTTATTTATACTTTAAATAATCCAAAGTTTTATGGGAGTAATTAACTGTTGAAAAAGTATAATAAATTTATTTCAAATTAATTGAATGATTTAAAGAAATCAAAAACTCTTTGCTTTTATGGTAATAAAATAATCAAGAAAAGAATTTTTAGGCCAATGAAAGTATTCCTTTTAAGTAAATGTCTCTAAATATTTTCCTTTAAGCCACACTCTCTGAAAATAATTATTTAGCATTTTGCCCTGAATTTATGAACAATTCCTTGTTAAAAGAAAGTGTCAATATCCAATTTATTTTTCCAAAATTAAATAATATTTTTTTTTTAAAAAAGTATTTTTGTCCTATTAGGGATTAAGGACCTTTTCAAAACAGAAAAAGAAAAATTGAAGGTTTAATTTACGATTATACCTCTCCTAGGAGTTGGAAATGAATACTAAACCCAAATTCAATTATTAATTAACTTCTCTCTTCATTGAGCAACTGAAAAGGTGAGGCGGAAGTGAAATCAATGTAACCCTTTGTATATTAGCAACATAAAATTAGAGCAAATCCGAAATAAAATGGATTTGATTACCTAATCACTTATTGATAATTATTGGATTTTCCATATGCTATTAAATTAAAAATTGACTTTGTAGTTTTCGGACAGGTTAGAATTTATCCAAAATCCTTCTTAATTTCTGAATAATCCCATCAAACCGCTGGGCTTGGGTTTCATAATATAGGTTAGCCTGGATTGCTTCTTGTAGCATATCACTTTTTAGAATGGCATTAAACTCCCCTCTTAGAAACTTTAAAACATCACTTGGGGCCAGTGAAATGATTTCAACTAACTTAGTTTGGTTGTCAAGAATATATGTAATATCCTCAAAATCATGGCTCATTCTTGGATCAGAACCCCCACGACTATTAAATGCAACAAATTTTGTTGCCAAATAATAAGGTAGTGACAAGATGTAAATTTTTATATCATCAACTTCCACAGCTTCTTTGTTTACAAAGCCAGGGGCAAACCAGGGATTGGCAGGAGCCCACCCTATCTTTTTTGTAGACATGACATCAACCTTCACATCGTCGTATCTAAAACGACATATTACATCGTCCTCAGAACTCTGATAGAATCCCCTACGGTTAAGGTCTTGCCTTATCTGTTCTAATTCAAATATACTTACGATCTCCAGACTTATATCTACATCCTTTGTTGGCCGAACATAATCAGCAGCAGGATCGTCTATATACATACTTACTACGGCCCCTCCTACATATACAACTTTTTCATTTAGTTCCTTTAAAGCTGTTGCTACCTTTTTTATAACCTTCTTATTAATTACAGAATTTTTCATATTCTTTTTTTCAATTCTTCAATTGCCAAAATTTGTTCTCTTATTCTACCAATCCGCAATGCCTCAACTAAGGCTAAAACTTCATATAATTTTGGATCTTTAAGGCAGGCCTTTGGAACAGATGGGTATAAAGGTTCAATAGTTTGGCCTCTAATATTACCCTCGGCATAAGACCACACAATAGGTTCTTCACTTTGAAGCTGTTCTACTAATGGAGTTGCTGAATAAGCTGTGGCCACACCTCTTGCCACGGCTCCAGGCCTTTGGGGAAAAACATATTTTATACCATGTTGAAGAAACTCCAATAGAGCCTGTTTCATTAATCTTTTTTTATCGGATGCAATAAAACCCGCCATCATAGACCTATTGATACTTTCGCTTACCTCACTGGCACTAATATATAAATCATACGCGATATCTTTCATTAACCAAGGACGACCTTGGTAGATCGCAATCTTTAGAAGAATTACGATATCTTGTGGACGCATCCCTTTATGTTCTTTCATTTCTTTTGCATTTTTCATAAAGATACAGTTTTAAATTTCAATTCGCAATTCGCGAATCACGAATAAAAAGCCTAGTTTACCCTCCCACCAATAAGGGACGTAAGGTTCTCCATTCCTATTATTTTCTTATTTTCTTGTTGACTTTTGTTCATAAAAATCATCAATATCATTTTCAAATTCTACCAATATATCGTTACCTTTCTATATGAAAATTCCGCTCTTGCTGTTCCTCTTCGTATCCTTTCACCTCCAAGCCCAAACAATAACCGGCTCCGTGACCTATATTAGTGACGGTGACACCTTCCATTTAATTACTGCGTCTGGAGAGAAACATAAAATTAGAGTTGAGGGAATAGATTGTCCTGAGACTTCTCAGGCATTTGGATTGGAAGCCAAAGAATTTGTAATGAAAGAAATTAAAGGGCATGAGATCACGGTAAGGACATCTACTACCGACCGATATGGAAGGCTTATAGCAAGAGTGTTATATCAAAACAAGGATCTATCCCAAGAACTTATAAAAAATGGTCTAGCCTGGCATTACAAATTTTTTTCCAAGGATTCAACCTTAGCTAATTTAGAAATTATGGAAAGAGAAAAGAAGGCCGGCCTTTTACAAAGTAAGAACCCTATAGCACCTTGGGAGTATGGAAAATATTCAACCCAGTAGGAAAAAAGGAAGATTAATCCCTGGGCAAGAAGGTTTTCAGATATTATTTAAGAATGAACAATATCAGGCAAATCTAACTCGAGATAATGAAAAGGCTTCTGCACCGCTTCCTGATTTGGGTTTTCGTTTCTAGCAGTGATTAGCTTGCTGATACTTTGAGCCTCCATTTCTTTTTCATAAGGACATAGCATAGCACTAATTTCTTCCCGGGAGCATTCCGGATCTAACCACCTATTTTCCTTTTCAACTGGCAAGATTACAGGCATCCGCTTTTTAATATTGTGAATCTTTGCCACCATTGGATTAGCATCAGTTGTCAGCACGGAAAAAGTGTTTACCTTGGTTCCCTTCACTCTTTCTATCCACTCTTCCCAAATACCCGCTATTGAAAATATAGCATTCCCCTTTAGCTGTATGAAATAGGGATATTTCTTTCCTTTATAATCATGCCACTCATAGAATCCCGTACATGGGATTAAGCATCTGTTATATCTAATCGCATGCCTAAACGATGGCTTCTCAAATGCTGATTCCGACCGTGCATTAAGGGTTTTGGACCATATATCTATTGCAGAATCACGATCTTTAACCCAAGAAGGAATAAGCCCCCAATAATATCTTTGAATTTCTCCGGATGCCTCACTCGTAATTACGGGTAAAGCTTGATGGTCATAACCATTTGTATAGAAAAATGGTTGAAAACCTTCTGGATCAACAAAGTGAGCCTGGTACCGATCCTCTATTTTCAGAGCTTCAACTTGGAGTGAATAGTGAAAACACATTTTATAATGTTTAGAATGTCAATTGATAACCTCAATCTTATAATGTCCATTATATTTTTCGCTATGACTTAAGAATAATGTTGCTTTATAGCCTCTTTTAGCATGGGCAGCAGACACTCCCTTTCCTTTCGAACCATAGATATAAACTTTGTTATCTTTAATGAGCCTAAAAGATAATATCATATTATCTTCTAGGTCTTTTAGCATAATCTTGGATTTATAATCACCAGAGTATAGTAATTTAGAATCTGATATGGTTTGACCATAGATCATTAATTTACAACCCGAAAAATTCACCAAAGGATATTCATAAGTAATATTTAAAGGAATAGCTTTTGATTTTGTAAGCTGGACTTCTGTAAGGTGCTTTTCGTCAAATGGATATCCCACTCTTGTTTTGAAAACAAGATAATTTATGCCCAAATAATAAATAGAAACTATGATGGCAAATATTACAACTACCCCTAAAGTC
>NZ_SMMB01000809.1 GCF_009711365.1 Xanthovirga aplysinae
AAATGCGAAATTTACTAAGTGAATTAATAGGGGATTTTTAAATCACATACCTTATTTTTTGGAATTTTAGGAGAGTTGATTCTTGCTTTAGAGCGGGGCAAATTGCAAGAAAAAGAGAAAGTTAGTGATGCTTCTTGAAGAATGTTAAGATTTGATCATAAACGAAAGGTAATCACTTTTGAATAAGTTAGGATTCCTTCTGAAAATGCTACCTCTAATAAAAGACTAAAGTCTATAATAAACTTCTTGGATCTTTTCCAAAGAAACCTTTTCCTTCCAATTTAGCCCTAATGCATGTCTCCACATATGGTCCAGACCATAAGCCACCTTTGACATAACCAAAATGGTATCACTCGTCCAGTTTTTTGCTAAACCTTGAGGTAATTCTATATGATGATTTTTAACCATCTCCTGAAATTCTCTTACTCCTTTAGGATAGTATCCATTTAGATGATTAAAAACCAAACAATTGGCCAAACCATGTCGATACCCAAGGATATAAGATAGGCCATAAGAGAGGGCATGACAAACCCCCACCTCCGAATATGTTAAACTGTATCCTCCCATAAGAGAGGCTATCATTAATTTCTCATTATTCTCTGGATTTTGGCCAGATCCTCCCTTTAAAAAAACCTCCTGACAGAGTTCCATAGCCTGTTGGCTATATGCTTTAGAAAAGGCATTCTGATACTGGCCATGATTAGCCTCCACACAATGAATATAACAATCCATCCCAGTGTAAAACCACTGTTCAGCAGGGACAGTTGCCGTAAGTTCAGGGTCCAAAATTAATTGATCGAAAACTGTCCAGTCACATTTAACCCCTAACTTTTTGTTCGGGCCAGTTAAAACAGCTGTAGTCGAACACTCTGCTCCTGTCCCCGAAATGGTTGGGATTCCGCAGTGATATACTCCTGGATTTTTGATTAAATTCAAACCTTGATAAGAAGCTGAAGAACCCTTATTAGTCAACATTAGAGATAAGGCCTTTGCTATATCCATTATACTTCCACCCCCAATACCAATAACCCCGGCTGGCAAGCCTTTTTTATCTAAAACTTCATCTCTTAGTACATCAATCTGAGTGGTTTTGGGCTCGTACAAATTTACATCAATAAAATATAGAGAATCCCTCTTATGTAAAGGTAAACGAGCTTCCAGCGCTCGATTTTGAAAGTATTTATCCACCACAAAAACCATGTACCCCTCATTTTCCACCCTTATTGGGTGAAGGATTCTATCCAGCTCATCAAAGCTTCCTTTTCCAAAAACCAATCTAGAAACATTCTTGCAATTTTTAAGCATTGGTGTCCTTTTCTACATTACTTTTCGAATAGCTTTTTTCATTTCATCTGCCAAGGCAAGGGTTTCTTCCTCTGTCCAATTTGCCCTTATACCCAACGAAATCAGGCGCCCAACCACCTGTTGAGAATTTGGTAATTCTAATTTTCTATAATCCTGAGGAGCTCCAAAATGATGTATAGCCAAAGGTGCGGCTGACCGCAACTCCTTGAGGTGTTCCCATTGATTAATAAAATGATAACGATTGGTATACCAATAATTAAAGCCTTCCAAGCCCATTACCAAAAACTGCTCCATTACTTTTGCCGCAGTGTTAGTATCGGGAAGGAAGAAATTTAGAAAGGTACCTGAATCACCCGATTCATCAGGAATCCTTCGAAAAGTCAATCCCGGAACTTCGGATAATTGCTGCTTTAAAAACTTTTTATGCCTACGCTTTTGAGCCATGATCCAATTAAGTTTCCTCATTTGGGCTACACCAACAGCGGCATGAAGCTCACTAATTCGATAATTAAAGCCTAATAACAACTGCTTTTCCATCCCTCGGCTATTTCCAATATGATCATGACCATGGTCTGAATAACTATCAGCAACTTTATAAGCTTTGACAGAATTGGAAACAAAAACCCCACCTTCTCCACAAGTGGTAATCTTAAAAAAGTCAAAAGAAAATGCTCCACTTTTCCCAAACAACCCAACCGAAGTTCCTCGATAAAATGCCCCCAGGGCTTGTCCTGCATCTTCAACTAAAAGAAGATCTTTTTCTTTACAAACCTGAATTATCTTATCCATATCAGCAGCTGCTCCACACATATGAACCAACAATACCGCTTTTGTATTAGGACTTATTGCCTTCCGGATTCCCTCTGGACTTAAGCACAAAGTCTCATCAATCTCCGCAAAAACAGGAAGACCTCCAGCCAATAAAACAGCCTCTATGGTAGCAATATAGGTGAATGGAGGTACTATTACTTCATCCCCATGACCAATACCGGCAGCGGCCAATGCACATGATACAGCGGCGGACCCACTAGAAACAGCATGGGCAAAACCTGCTCCTGTAAACTTTCGCATCCTTGCCTCTAATTCTCTGGCTTTCCACTGACCTTCTCTAAGGTGTTCATGGTTATAGCGAAATAAAGCTCCGGTATGTAAAACATCGTTAACTTCCTTCCGCTCTTCTGCCCCAAAAACATCAGTTCCTGGCATAATAATATTTGGTAAATGATAGATATAAAATAATTCTGAATGAAGGGATTCTCTATAACTGGGAAATAGGGAACTTATACTTTGAAATGTCTGGAATTATTATGGGTGAGGTGATAATAATCTAATAAAGAGCAAAATAAGACTAAGCTAAATAACCTAATCTCTACTACAATTTCTGGAGGGACACTTCACTAATTACGAATTTCATTACCTACAAATTATGATTTTTTTATAAAAAACCCACAATTCATTAAAAGAAAAATATCTTAAAATTCTAAGAATCTCGAAAAAATGGTGGCAGAGGTAAATAAAAGAAATAAAGGATAGAGGGCTTTGAAAATCACACAAAATAAAGCCCTCCAATTAACTAGCCTATAAAGTAGCTATTTAAAAATTACTATTAGAAAAAATCTAGAAAAGAGGAACTATATGACCTTTAAAAGATTCTTTCTTTATTATTTTTCTTTCATCACTTCGAAATAGAGCAAAGTAACCAGCTCACGCTCATCAAAGTCCTTATAAATGGATTTCATCATCTTTTTCAGCCCTTCATAGGTTCTACAAGAAGATAAATGCTCATTTTGTAAATCCACATCTGATAAATCACAAAACCGAAACACTTTCTGATTGGTAATACGGCCATAGGCAATAAACTGAGCCTGCCCTTCATCAGAAGTTTTTGCAGATTTCAATAATTGGAGGTCCTGATCTGAACCACTTTCAATTCCACTTGACCACTCAGTACCCCTTCGAACAGTAAGGTTTTCTCCCTCTTTAAATTCAGGAGTAAAAAAATACAAATCTCTCATCTTTTCACTTTTCAATTTATTTCCAATAGATGATGCTTAAAGTTCACCTGCTGTCCGTTTATTTTTCTTCCATCAAAACCAATTGATGATCAAGAGGGACCTCAAAAGTTTTGTCAGTTGGATCAACAAATTTAATATCACTGATTACAACCTCCCCTATTTGATCTTCAATTCCCTCTTCCGGGCTCCAATTCCAGAATCTCCATTCCGTTGCCATTGGAATTCCATCTACCATCTGATAATCTTCATAAGATATGGCATGTGGTTCCTGACTTGCCTCTTCAACATTACGGTTTAAAGTTACAATATATGCCATGGCATATAAAAGATTGGTTTCTTCGTTCTGGTAAAGAATATACCAATCCTCGGGTGAATCACCCGTCTCTGCAGCAAAAGTCATCCTTGCCGTATGGTAGCTTCTACCTTCAGCGTTCTCATCACCGAGCACCTCAATTTTCACCCCAGGGTCACTCAATTTGTAAGGAGCCATGAAAAAGTAACTCCATGTCATGGCATCAAAACGGGCTTTAGGATACAAAGCGGCGGCTGGGGAAATATATACATCTTTCCCATCAA
Source organism: Xanthovirga aplysinae (assembly GCF_009711365.1). Classification (GTDB taxonomy): domain Bacteria; phylum Bacteroidota; class Bacteroidia; order Cytophagales; family Cyclobacteriaceae; genus Xanthovirga; species Xanthovirga aplysinae. The sequence goes on from NZ_SMMB01000809.1 coordinate 3,897, forward strand.
ATATCAAAGAAGAGCCATCTTCCTTATCTACACGAACTTTAGAGGAGTTGGTTAAGGCAGTAATTCTCCCTTCCAATCCCTTTTGCCCCCCAAAAGTCATCTCGATATCAAATTGAACCCCTTTATGGGCCAAAAACTCATTTCTTTTATGGGCTGCTTCAATAGTTTGAATAATGGGCTCCTTTTTTTCAGCCTTTGCAGACTCCATTTTTACCTCTTCCTCTAGACCTTTTTTTTCTTCTTTTTCAGCCTGAGGCTCACATGCTGACAGATAAACCAGGGCGAGGAATAAAAAAGTAATTCGCTTCATAAAAAATAATAGATTTG
>NZ_SMMB01001275.1 GCF_009711365.1 Xanthovirga aplysinae
TTGCAAAAGTGCGAGTTCGGTTTATAGATCAGGTCCTGTACCGGTTTATCCGCCTGAGCTATAATGTATGATGTTCAATTACAGGGCGTTTTCAACTTTAAAAAAGTTTCAAAAGTATGAGTAACGTCACAATTGCGACCGTTGATTTTAATGATTTCATTTCCAGTGATGCGGAAAGAAAAGCCAGTTTTATTCAAAAATTGGGGGATTCCTTTGCTGAGATGGGTTTTGTAATTGTCAAAAACCATGGAGTAAGTAAAGAACTACGGGAAGATTTGTTTAGGGTGTCGAAAAGTTTTTTTGAATTGGAAGAGGCATTTAAACGAAACTACGAAAAAAAGGAACTGAATGGCCAAAGAGGCTATATCAGTAAAAATCGTGAGACGGCAAAAGGTTTTCAAACCCCTGATCTCAAAGAGTTTTTTCATGTGGGACAAATTGTAGAAGATAATGATCCCATAAAAGAAGAATATCCTGACAATATTTGGCCATCTGAGGTAAAGGACATGCAGGAAGTTACTACTCAGGTGTATAAGACTTTTGAAAATACGGGAAAACATTTACTTCGTGCTATTGCCTTGTATTTGGATCTGGATGAGAAGTATTTCGACGATAAGATTCATAACGGTAATTCCATCCTACGTTTGTTACATTATTACCCATTGAGTAATGTGGAAAATATTCCGGATGATGCTGTTAGAGCTGCTGCTCATGAGGATATAAACCTTATTACGCTTTTGATGGGAGGAAGTGCAGAAGGTCTGCAAGCTAAATCAAAAGATGGTCAATGGGTTTCAGTTTCTCCAAATGAGAATGAGATTGTTATCAATATCGGCGATATGTTGCAGCGTTTGACGAATAATCGTTTACGATCTACAACTCACAGAGTAGTTAACCCTGGAAAAGAAAAATTGGGAACTTCACGCTATTCGACGCCTTTCTTCCTTCATCCTCGCTCTGATATGGATTTATCTTGTTTAGAAAGCTGTATTGATGCTGATAACCCTAAGCATTATGAGGATATTACAGCAGGAGGATATTTGGACGAACGATTGATTGAACTGGGCTTAAAAAAATAAGAAGCTATAAATAAATTAGGTCGATGGTCAGCTTACTGATTTAGGCCATAGAAAAAAAGAGTTCCTGTAGGGTTTTGGAGTAATATATTTTTAAACCTACCAGGAACTATTTTTTTGATCTTATCAAAATTGAATAAAACAATTCCTTATCAGCTCACAATTAACTTTTCATTATTAAGTAATCCTTTTTCACTCAAATTACCATTCACAACTCATCCCAATAGGTGATCCCATAGGAATATCAAGGTTTTCAGCTGTCTGATAAACTTCCGGTGATTTTTTGAATCGTGCGATATCTTCTAATGCAAGGGTATAATGCGCTAACATGTCCGGATCTTGTTGATTTTTGATTTGCCCATTTAACCATTGTTCTAATTCATTGATTTTAAGTAAAGTGATTGCTCTTGCTTGGGCAACTGTTTGTTTATTTTCAGCCAGCTTAAAAAGTTTTTCCAATATCATGTGACTTACCAAACGGTTAATTTCTGCATATTGTGGATTGGATTCCTTTCTTTCCCAACTCACTTTAATAAGTTCATCAATTACTTGTTGTAGACCAGGAAGTTCAGGCTTTCGGGATTTGAATTCTACTATTCGACTTGCCCGTTGTGGGTTAAGTAGAAGGTTTACGGTAATTTCAGCTGAGCTGGAAGCAGCAGCTAATGGGTCAAAAACTAGGCCTGTCCGACTATCAAAATTTTCACGGCCACGGCTGTACCCATGAGGTTTGGGTGGTATTAATTCCAGAATTTGTTCCGGAATTGCAAGAAAACCAGGTTGGAGGGTGTTCGTAAGAATTTCCAGGGCTTTTTCCTGTTCTTGTCCACTAATTATTTCCGTAATTAATTGACCATCTCCTTTGGTGGCATAAGTATAATTCACCCCACCCACTAATTTACTGACTGCCTCCGTCTGATAACGATGTAGTAAGTAAATCGGCACCAAAACATCTTCCAAAGAGGCTAAAGGTTCTCCCTTAGGAATGCTATTTAATCCAAAACGATCCAATGCAATTTTTCGAACTTGCATAATGTGTTCAAGTTCTTCTACGGCATTTGTTCCATTATCCCAAAGGTGCGCAGTTGGATGAGCGCCTCCTGTGGGACGAGCATCGCGGTCAGAAATATATTGCAGCCCCATTTTATTACTTTCTTCCAAGATGGCTGCTAATCTCTCTTTTTCATTAGTGCCATTCGTGAATTCCGAGTAACCATATTTAATGGCTCGTTTATCCCATTCCCCAATTTCGGTGTCATAAGCCTCAGAAAAATCCAGTTCTCCTTTGTCATTGATTTTGATTAAAGGGTGAGGGTAATCCATTACCGAAGCCCGTTGGTTTTGGCTGGAAGCGTAGTTGTGCATTAAGCCTAAGGTATGTCCTACTTCATGCGCGGAAAGTTGATGTAGCCTTGCCAGGGCTAACTTTTCCATTTCTTGGGAAACGTTTTGGTCATCCAAATAAGGGGAGAGTAATCCCTGAGCAATTAAAAAATCCTGTCTCACCCTTAAAGAACCCAATGAGATGTGACCTTTGATAATTTCACCTGTTCTTAGATCAGTGATTGAATGTCCATAAGACCAACCTCGAGTGGAACGATGTACCCATTGAATGAGGTTATAACGAACATCCATAGGATCGGCATGTTCAGGTAAAATTTTCACCTGAAAAGCATTTTTGTATCCAGCTGCTTCAAAAGCCTGATTCCACCAACGTGCTCCTTCCAGTAAGGCGGAGCGAATTGGTTCCGGAGCTCCTCGGTCAAGGTAATAAACAATTGGTTCAACAGCTTCACTAACTGAAGCTTCCGGATTCTTTTTCTTTAATCGATGGCGTTCAATAAATCGCTTAACCAGTGGTTGGTCAATAGGAGTGGCATAATCTTGATAAGAAATAAACATGAAACCTGATCGGGGGTCAAATTCTCTCATTTCATAGCCTTCATCGGGAAGTTTTACAAAAGAATGGTGTTGGCGAACGGTGATGGCATCAGGGCTTGGTACTACGGACCATACGTAATTACCCTTCGGTTTTCCCACAAAGGTAAGGGTAGTTTCAAATTCGGTATTTTCGGGAAAATTTTTGGTCATCGGAAGGTAAATGGCTGATCGGGAGGCGTCAACATGATAGCTGCCCTGCCCACTTCGGTCCAGTGTACTGGCCACCTGGTGCGCATCTTGTAATAAGAAGTCAGTGGCATCTACCCATAGTTTTCCATTTTCTGTTTTACCCTCAAATCCCCACAGTACTGATTGGGCGAAGGCTTCTTCTACTGAACGAGCTTCTTCCGGATTGTTACTAACAGCTCTATAGCCGTAATTAGGCTGGATAAGAAGTACCTTGGGGCCACTTTTTATGAATTTTACCACTCTGCTTTGTCCAAATTGACCTCGATCCAAGCCAATGTCATTGGAGCCTACTCCTGTAGCCAGTGAGTTGATATATAAAAATTCAGTATTCAATTTATCTATTTCAACCCAAACTTTTCCCGTACTTTCTTCCCATTTAAAATTGAAGAATCCTTTTAAATGTTTATCATTTGAGTTCTGATTTTGATCTTTTGAGATATTGTTTATCCTTTTTCTTTGGGCATGGAGAGGAATGCTGATAGATCCTCCCAATGCGATCATTAGTAAGATTAATAGAGTTTTTTTCATCTTTTTTATTCCCTGTTTAAAAGCAATTTTTATAGTTCTTTTAAATAATATGAATATCATCTTGTGATTTTTTGAATATAGGTAATGAGTATTTTTATTCAAAATACCGTGTGCAAATAAGAGAAAATTGTCGGCTTTTTGTGGTGTTTAGTAAATAAAGTAAGTGGGAAAGTATTAGGAGAGGGGATTAAGTGCTTGTTAAAAAAGATGTAAACGTGTTTTAGATATTAAAGGACTAAATAGAAATGAGGAAATAGTTGGTTGTGATTAGAGTTCTAAGTATCTAAAATAGTCGTCTATTCCGTGTTCGGTTTGTAAAGGGTTTATTTTATTTATTTAATTATCTCCTAAAATCCCTTGGATTTAGAAGGGAGGATTAGGGAAATTTGAAATACTTTTTATTAAAGAATTCTTTACCATTTTATAATTTTATCTTCTGTTAAGTCAATGATACCATTGAATTTATTAAGTTGTCCATTTTCCCAATCAGTAATGATTTTTTTAGCGGCCCAATCCACTTCGATGTCAGCGTCTTTTTGGGCTATTTCTGTCTTTATTTTTCCTGGATGAAGGGCTACAATATTTACAAGTTCTTCAAATTCATTTTTTAAACAACAACTGAGCATATTTTGCGCTGCCTTTGCAATTCGGTAAGCATAACTTACTGGAACGTCTTTAAATATCCCGTCACTTTGTCGGCTTATGGAGCCCAGCCGAGAGTTAATGTTAATGACAGTAGGCGATTTTGCTTTTTTTAAATTGGTTTCCAGCGCTTTGGTGACCCTTAATACCCCTATACAGTGTACATTAAAGGCTTGCATCATATCATCACTTTCAACTTCGGCAAGTTTTTGCCCTTTTCCGGGAATACCCGCATTATTGATTAATAAATCAATTTTGTTTTCACCTACGGCATTGTGGATCTTATCGATGCAATCGTCATTTCCTACATCTGCTAAAATCAACTTTCCCATTTCGGGAATCATGTCTTTTTGCAAGTCTTTGAATTGCTCAATATTTCTTAAAAGACCATAGGTTTTGTAATTACTTTTTTGGCCGTACAAAAATAAGGCTCGGCCCAGTCCTTTACCTACACCCGTAATAAAAATAGATTTGTTCATAAAGAGGGAGATTATTTTGGTTATATGAATTTAGGAAAATAAGAAATAAGCTAAGGGAGTGGCTAATAACAAAGTTAATAATACCCGCTCAAACCATATAACTAATAATTTGGATAAACTGATGGGAATCTCAGTAGAAATTATACAAGGAATGGTTGCTGAGAAAAAAATAATGGAGGAAACAGATACCACTGCTATCACAAAGCGAGTAATTAATGGGGCCTTTGTTACCAATAAAGCAGGTAAAAACATTTCCGCGATTCCTATTCCTGAAGCTTTGGCTGCCAATAATGGTTCTGGGATTTTCAACAACCAGGTGAAAGGAAAAAATAGATATCCTAGCCAGTCGAAAACTGGAGTAAATTCTGCTAAAATCAATCCTATTAAACCCACAGACATAATCGATGGTAGAATTCCCATGGTCATTAGCAACCCATCTTTCAATTGTAAGGCTATATTTTTCCCTAAAGAGGGGGATAGGAGAGTGGCTCTCATCGCCTCGGTCCAGGCTTTTTTGAAATAGCTGCCTTGTTCAGTTTCTCTATTTTTGATGGGTTCCTTGAAATACTCCTCTGGAATCCCTTTAATGGGCCATATTCTAACCGAAATGGCCGTAACTATAAAGGTAATGATTATTGTAGACCAGAAATAGGAATTCCAAAAATCCATCAGGTTTAGGGTTTTGGCAATGAGGATCATAAATGTGACAGAAACAGTAGAGAAACCGGTGGCAATGATTATGGCCTCTTTGGTTGTGTATTTTCCTTCTTTATAAACACGGTTTGTTATTAATAACCCTATCGAATAACTGCCTACAAAAGAAGCAACTGCATCAATGGCTGATCTGCCCTGAGTTTTCCAAATCGGTTTCATTATGGGCTCCATAAAAACCCCAATAAATTCGAGAAATCCATAACCCACCAAAAAAGCTAAAAAAATTGATCCGACCGGAACGATAAAGCTAATGGGAATGACTAACTTTTCATAAAGGAAGGGCCCCATGGAGGGTTTAAATAGCCATTCAGGGCCAATTTGAAAATATATTCCTAAAGCTGTGATGAATCCTAAAACTTTAAGCAGGGAAAACGCCATGTCGGTTTTATTTTTATTCCAACTTTTTTGAATAAAGGGAATAAGAGCTCCCAGAAGAATTAAAAGTAAGGCATAGAGATTTGAATAGTCCTTAAAGGAAGATTTGATTAAACTGACTAAATGATCTAGGGGAATGGAGCTTTTGCCATTGAAGGTAATAGGAATGAAAAAAGCAAAAATGCCAAAGGCACTATATCCAAAAAACTTAATTAAAGAAGTGATTTTGACTCCCCTCATTTCTAAGCTATTCCTTTCCATAATTTGTAATTCTTTACTTTTGAGTCCTTTCACTTAAAAAAGCAATATAGGTGTTAAAACGGTAAGATGTTAATTGAATTCCTGTTTAAAAAGTATGGGTTCCCCTGTGATTTTCAAATCTGTTTTCCTTTTTCTATCCAATATATTAAGACTTAACTTGATTGAATCTTAAATCCTAATTCTTTAGTAGATCTCCTTCAGTGCAAAGCTCTATTCTTTAAATGACTTGTCACTTGAATATTATAATTTGAAAATGCTCTAGAAAGCTGGCTCATAGCATAAGCACTTGTGAGATAAAATGCTTTTAAAAAAGGAAATGATCTGAATGGATTATTTGAATTTAGTGTTTTAATTAAGAAAAGGAGGGTGCCAAGACATTTCTTTTAAGGGTACTTTTTGAATGAAAGTCAAATGAAGAAAATTAAAGGTTTAAAATAAAAAGGGATATGGAGTGTCCCTTGTTTTTTAAGATGGTTTTGAAAAAAGAAGAATATATTATGTGTTTTAGGTTACTATTTATTGGTATGCTTTCACTGTTAATTGTGGTGACCAGTTGTAAATCCAAGAAAAAAACCGAGGAGGAAGAAGCTCAGAAAGAAATGGTGAGTCCTGAAAATATGAAGGAAGGACCCCTTGTTATGAGCAATGAAGATGTAATGGGAGTATATGAAGGGGATTTTCCTTGTGATGATTGTGTTTTGGACCATTACCTAATTCAATTTCGGGTTGGTCAAATTTATTTCCTCGAAAGAGTTTATCAGAAAAGTGGTGGAGGTGGAAAGGAAATGATGTATGAAATTGGCCATTGGTCTATTAAAGATGGAAATAAATTGCAGCTGACTAAGGGTATGTTGGCTCCCTTTGAACAATTTGAGTTTGTAGATCGAAAAACGCTTCAGGCTTTAAACAGTGAAGGGATGATGGAAATCCCCAAAGAAGAAAACCAATTAGTGAAAGGTTTTAAAAAGATGGATTCCACCCCTTCCTTTAGTATGGATGGGATGTATGTGTTGGTGACAGATGATGGTTGGTTTGAAGAATGCAAAACAGGGCATCGCTTTCCAGTAGCCAAAACAGAAGCCAATGATAAATTGGAAAAAATGTATAATCGAAAACATAAAGAACCCAGTGAGAAGCTTTTTGTAAAAATGAAAGGATATTTGAAAAGCCAACCCACCCAAGAAAATGAAATCATAAATGTTATCGTAGTCGAACAAGTGATGTCCATGGATAAGAAAAGTGGTTGTCCTCAAAAATGAGAAACAAAGATTGGGGCGCAAAAATCAGCGTCCCAATTGAGTGTGTTCTCTTTTACTTTTATTCATTATTGAATTACTCCTTTCCTCCAACGAGATAATGTGGCTCCCAATTCATATTTTCGAGCATACGCCAAGTTTCCTTTTTCTCCTAAAATGCTGGAAATAGGTTCCTTTTTTAAGGATTCTTCCATTTGGTCCAAAGCCTCTTTTATAGAGATTTTTTGAGAGAAAAGAAAAGCAATTTCTTTGATTGCTTCCCCAATGAGATTTGCCTGGGCATTTTCAGTCAGCTGCTCAAGTCCCCTAATATCGATTTCCTCTTTATTAATGCTGATTTCATCCAGACCCCTGGTTTTTATTTTATACCTTCCGTTAAATTCACTTTTTAGTTGATTGATAGCTAATTGTCTTTTACGGGGTGTAAACCCTTCCTTTACTTCATGGGAGGCATGAGCAACTTCATAACGACTGATAACCTCTTTTGCTTTTTGGGTAATGTCCATGACATGATATTCATCGAGCATTAAAACGGTATCTGCCACAGCAAAATAATCGCCTAGACCACCGATTACTAGTACAGAGGAAATGCCCATTTGCTCTTTTAACCCTTTGATTCGTTCTATATAGGAAGTAATAGGCTCCTTCTCCTTCTTGATAAGCTCTTGTACTTTATGGTCTCGAATCATGAAATTACTAGCGGACGTATCTTCATCGATCAAAAGGGTTTTAGCACCCAGCTCCAGGCTTTCAATAATGTTACATGCTTGAGAAGTGGAACCGCTTGCATTTTCGGTAAAGAAATCCTCCGTATCTTTTTGAAAGGGCAGGTTATTGATAAATGGGGAAATGTCTGCATGTTGAATAAAACGCCCATCTTCGGCTCTTACTTTAACTGTGTCCTGGTCGCAGATGCAAAGCTCTCTTCCATCGCCAGGAATGTGGTTATAAACCCCCATTTCCATGGCATTCATTAAAGTGCTTTTGCCGTGGAATCCTCCTCCCGTAATAATAGTAATTCCCTTTGGCAGGCCCATTCCTTTGATTCGTTTTCCCATTACTTCTAGTTCTATTTCAAGAGAGGAAGGACTTTGAAAAGTTACTCCCTTTTCCATTGGACGGTGATCTACAGAAGAGCGTCGTGCCAATTGACTACCGTTGGCAATGAAACAAATGAGTTTTTTTTGTATTAAAAGTTGGCGGATTTTTTCAGCTCTCTCGTTGTTTTGGGAATGTGCGAATGCCTTTTCCCTTTTTGCGGGATCATCATTTTGTAGAGAGCGAATCCATTCTGGAAGTTCTTCCAATAACATTACCTTGGCCTGTCGGCCCAAAACACGACGTCCTTGGGCAGGAAGTCCCATATAAAAGCGGAGATGAACTTTTTTATCTTCAATTTCCAAGGCTGTTCGTTTGATGATTTGTTGGGCAGGTTTTTGGATTTCTATTGTCCCACTTTTGCCGCTTCCCCTTTTTTGTCCTATGTTCTTTAAATTTTTCCAGGCCAATCGGTGGATGTAATCAGCTAAACCTAAACTACGGTCATCTTGATTGTAAAGATCTATGGGATAGCCGAAATCTTCCAAATCAAAACTTACTTTTAATAAAGAAGGAGAAGCAAAGGGATCTCCCTGAATGCGGAGTATATTTAATTGAAAATCCTCATAAAAGTATTTTCCTTTGAGATCTTTATATGCATTGTAGCTCTTTCCGTCAATGCGTGAAAGAATAGCATTTAATGTTTTCATGAATTGAATAGTTTACTTTTCCAAAGTCAAAGATACAGGACAGAGTTTTTAAAATATTTCAAACTCCTTTTGCAGTAGTAAATCTAGTCCTAAATAAATTAAAGATTGATGATGTAGCAATAGGGCTAAAGCAGAAAATTTACAGTTTAGAAGAAGTAATGCACATTTCCTTTTCCTTTTGGCATTATTATGCATTAAAGAAGTTTGAATACAGGGGAAAGGCAATGATTTTGTAGGCTCATAAAGCCCGTTATGGTGATTAAACTGGAAATAATTTTTTGTCGTTTCAAAAATATAGGCCAAACTATCAAAATTAATAAGTGCTTAGCATTAAAAATTGGCCTAACCTTTTTAATCTGGTTTTAAAGAAAGAGTTAAAAAGAAATAATAATATTATGTCTGAAGAACCAAAAATTGCGCAAAAAGGTCCTTACATCTTAGAAATGGAACCTGGGACCTATTTTTGGTGCCGTTGTGGAAGAAGTAAAACTCAACCTTTTTGTGATGAGTCTCATAAAGGGACCTCTTTTACTCCCATTGAGGTCAAAATTGAAAAGAAAAGTAGAATCTTTTGGTGTGGTTGTAAACATTCAGGAAATAAACCCTATTGTGACGGGTCCCATGCCCGGCTAAAGGAGGAAAAAGTGAGTGCTTAATAAAGTCACTATCTATGGTAAAAAATCTGCTATATAAATCAGTATCAATGTTTATTTCCTTGGGGTGGGTTTAAGAGATGTCTCTGGGGGATGTTCTTTGACAACTCCGAGGTGTAGAATCCTTCCTCCCGTTGGGCAAATGGGTTCTACACTTTTTCCTATTACCACTCCATCTTTTGGGGCGTAATAACTCTTAATTCCCTCCCCAAAGGCATCCCTTATGATGGCTATGCTCTCTCCCTTTTTAACCTCTTGTGCAACATTTGGAAAAACTTCTAAAACACCCCCATGATCAGTATAGTACCATTGGGAATGACTACAAACTATGGTTGGAGTTAGAGGTGCTTCAATCTCACCTTCTAGCATATTTAGGTAAAAAAATAAATTAAAAATACCTGTCATGGAGGAGCGAATCATTCCTTTTTGGAATTTATTTGGGTCTCCTACTTCTACAGTTATGGCATGGATCCCCAAATTGGTAGCGGCCTCTCGAAAGGTGCCAAATCCACCCTCAGAGTCCAGTACGATTTGGGCATTTTGCAACATGGCCATTTTTCTCACTTCTGAATCATGGAGGCTGGCTCGTATATAATAGGAATTAACTCTTCCAAAGCTGGCGGTATGAAGATCTACTAAATAATGAAAATGGCGTGCAATTTTTTCAATGAAGCGATGTGCATATACCTGACTTTCATTTCCCATGCTATACCCAGGCATAATGCGGTTAAGGTCTTCTTCATCGGTATACCTTCTTTGATATCGCAATACAGCCGGTACATTAACCATTGGAATTCCAACTATAGTACCCCTTAACTCTGATACATCAATATCAGCTAATAATTTTTGTATGACTTTTACCCCATTGAGCTCATTGCCATGTATTGCTGCAGTAAGGCCAACAATGGGGCCGTTATTTTGACCCCTTAGGATAATTACTGGAACTAGAACGGGATGTCCAACGCCATCTTCAATCAAATGAATCCAGCATTTGTTAAGGGATTTTTTAGGAAAGACATTTATATTTAAAGCTGCAAATACAGGGTGTTTTGGCATATTCAGATGAAAGCAAGTTATCAGTGCTCCTGCAAAAGCTTAATAATCCAGCTCTTTGTTGGTGCTCCTTTTAATAACATCTTAAGGAATCATCTAAATGTTCAAAATTTCTTCCATTAACGTTTTGTCAGGGTTTAGGGATTGGAATAATTTCTTTTTTATTCCCCCAGTAGAGCTCATCAATTTGTCAGCTAGTTTGTCAATGGCAATGGTGGCTAAAATACTTTGGATGTAGGACTCAATAAGATCGTCAATACCCAGCCCTAGTTGATTAAAATCTTTTAAGTCCATTAGGATTAATCGATTGGTGTCAGAATCCCATTCATGTTTACCGGTTTTAATAGAAAGGTTAGTTCCCAGAATTTCCCAGGAATTAGCCTTTTTGTCCAAAACATCTTTTAAAGGAAGGGCAGCTTTTCGGGAGTACATACATAATGGACGGTAACCCTCTGCTGTATAGTAGATCATACAGCGTAGGTCGGAAACATAACTGTTTCCTAGTTTGTCCGGCATAGTTCCCACCTGATAAAGACGGCCTTTTTCAGTAGAAGAACTCCAGTGAAAATTCCCTATTAAACTTTGGACGATAAATTTTTGGTACTCGAACTCTTGTTCCATAAAATCGTCCAATTCCTTTTGGTTGGTAATGGTAAATACTCCTTGACCGGCATTACTATATGGAATCTTGATGACGGCATGGCCTCCAAATTTTCGTACCCAAAGCGGGATTTCCGTTTTGTTGACATCCCAAACCGTTTCAGGCGCATTAATATGGAGACCGGTTCCATTCAATTCGGCATTGAAGAATTCATAAGCTTTAGAAGCCATTAATTTATTTCTTCCTCCTGCCAAACAAGCAATTATAGGGTTGTAAATAATGGACTTTCCTCCAATTGGCAATCTGTTCCAGGGTTTTTGGGTGAGATAGCGGAAAAGGGCACGGATAGGTTTCCATCTATTCTTTACCTTTATTTCCATTTTTCCGTCGGAATAACGAATATGCTTTTGTTCTTCTCCTGTGTAGTAAAGCACGGCATACACTTCTTCCTGAAAAGCTTCGGCCATTGCCGAGGCGTATCCGGAAGCTTCTTTTTGGTTTTTATCGTAAATAACGGCTAATACCCCATTTTCAATCATTCGTTTTCCTTTCAAATATAATTTGAAAGAGTTTTCCATAAGAGGTAAATACCCTCCGTATTCGGTGTAATCACTTAGGTGAGGCATAGATTTTTGACCGGAAGGAGAAGAATTGGTTTCTATGACCACCATTTGTCTTTGACCAATACTTGAGGTGACATTGATGATGTCAGTTCCTGACCACCATAAATATTTAGGCTTGTATTGTAGTAATTCTGTAAGAAATTTTCGGTTTACCATTGGGTGAAGGTGACAATAACGGCTGACCATCCTTTCTTGGGATATTTTTAAGAAAAATCTCATCAAAGGATGTATAGTGGCATTAAGGGCTCGGGGATACCAGTGGTCTTCCGGCTTAAATTCACCAGGCTTAAAAATGGTTATGGCTTCGTGGGGTTGGCGGTCCGTAATCATATATGAAAGTTCAATAATGTACTAATTGAAGGGGAAATAATAATGGTTACGATTTAGAAGAGTATTGTAATTTTAATTGAGTTTAATTTAATGAATAGCGCTTTATAAACTATTTATTTTTGAGCCTCTATTATCTCACACTGTGTATAATCCTTTTTTGAAAGGTGTTGTTGCGAAATCTTAAGCTCCAAAGCCCTATTATACACTTTTGGTTTAAGGAGAGAAATTATTTAGAATTTACAATTATTTTTGATTTAGTTCTTGAGAGTTTAGTAAAATCTAAATAGGATTTTTCGTATTCACTATTTGGAATGGATAATCCTGGTTTTTGAATATTTCTTTTAAATCTCAATTTCCTTAACTGCTTTTGTTATTTGTTGGAGGGCTTGTTGAAGTATCGGACGGGGACAACCAATATTGAGTCGCATAAATTGCCTTCCTTCTTCACCAAATTGAATTCCACGATGCAAGCCAACTTTTGCCTGTTTTATCATAAATTCCGATAATTGGTCATCATCCATTTGTAGACCTCGGCAATCTAGCCAAATTAAAAATGTGGCTTCAGGTTTCATTGCCTTTATTTCTGGGATGTGCTTCTCAAAATAATTGCATACAAACTCTGCATTTTCTTTTAAGTAAGGAAGCAACTGATCTAACCATTCTTTTCCATGCTTATAGGCAGCGATAAGGGCCTCTGTTCCAAAAGTGTTCCCGATAAAGAGATGGCTGGCTTCCATAGCCCTGAAGAATTTTTTTCGTAGATCTGGATTAGGAATAGAAACAATTGCGCTGTTTAAGCCGGCGATGTTAAATGTTTTGCCTGGAGAAAAGCAGGTGAAGGATTTTTGTGCTAATTCTTCAGAGATAGAAGCTATAGGAATATGTGGTTTGCCAAAAAGGCTCAGATCCATGTGTATTTCATCGGATATGATCAAGATATTGTTTTTAAGACAAATGTTCCCTAATCGCTCCAACTCCTCCTTATCCCACATTCTTCCTCCTGGATTATGAGGGTTGCAAAACAAAAGAATTTTGGTCTTCTTATCAATCTTAAGCTCCAGGTCTTTAAAATCTATTTCATATTTTCCATTTTGCAGTTGCATTGGGTTTGTCAGTATTTCCCTTCCATTTCCTTTTATTACATCATAAAAGGGATGGTACACAGGTGTTTGGACAATAATTTTGTCTCCCGGTTGGCTAAAAGAATGGATTATCATGTATAGGGCAGGAACTACCCCCGGGCTAAATACCATACTTTTTGTACTTACTTCCCATTGGTGCCTCTTTTTTAACCATCTTTTTGCAGCCCCAAAAAATTGATCGTTTTGTAGTGTGTAGCCATATATAGGGTGTTTGGCCCGTTTGCAAATGGCCTGTTCGATCTCTAAAGGGCTCCTGAAATCCATGTCGGCTACCCATAGAGGAATGATATCAGTAGCTCCAAATAGTTTTTGTCTCAAATCATATTTGACACTTTTTGTGCCTTCACGACTGATGATTTCTTCGAAATTGTATTGCATAAAATTGGACTGGTGTTAAAGAGATAACGCAAGTCTTATCATTAGCTTTTAAAACCGTAATATAAGGCAAAATTTAAGAAATGAATAGTTCGCTAATGCCCCAAATCATTAAAACAATCCAGGCAGCGATGTAGACCAGGTTTTCTTTTACAACTTTATCTGGGTTCATTATTTGAAGCAAATCCTTTACATAATTTGTAAAGCCTACTCCCATTAAAAGAGATAAGAAAAGGAGAACCGCAAAAATTTCTATTATGGTGATTCCTGCTTGAACTAAAAGGTAAAGGACAATAGCAGCCGAAATTAAATATACAGATTTGGTGATTTGAGTATTGGCGTAAATTCGTTCTACAAATTTATACCATGAATTGGGAGAAATAAATATTACAATGATTTTAATTACCCCTATAAAAAGAATTATTGCGGCTAAAATTTCAATAACATCGAAATCTTTCATGACCTGATAGCTTATATATTTAAAACAAAGGGCGAAGAATTTAAATTCTTTGCCTGGAGTACCCTTGTGGTTTACTTTGTTGCTTTAATTTCTGGAAAAATGGTTGAGATGGAATAAAGAGAGAGGGGAACTGGTTGGTCATGAGGTTACCTTAAAAACTCCTATGAAGAAACTAAATCACAAAAAAGGCTGAAAATGTATTTGGAGAGTCTTGATGTTCTATTAGATAGATATTTTTCGGAAGAAATGGTATAAAAATAAAAAACCCCTCAGAAAACTGAGAGGCTCTTTAAAGTTATCACTACTAGTACCTAGGGCCGGAGTCGAACCGGCACGGCCTAATGGCCATTGGTGTTTGAGACCAACGCGTCTACCAATTCCGCCACCTAGGCTTATTTGTTTGACCGTTGTTGCTGTAACGGGATGCAAATATGTAGAGTTGTTTATCAATTTGCAAGCCTCAGATGCCCTTTTTTTACTCTTTTTTTTCTGTGAAGCTCTAATTTTCTTCTATCTATCTGATTATCTGTAGTCTTTTGAGGATTAAAAAATTGAATATTTTTTGATCTCATGATCGTATTTTTTAAGATGGAAAAAGATCGCTGTTTTTTATTCAATCTTCTCTGTTTTTATCCTCTAATTTCTACCATGCTGCCTTCTTCCCAGGTAAGCCAATCGGTAATGTCAATTCCGAGTAAACTATTTTCCCTGGGCAATTTATCAAAAGGGATATTTTCAGAGACTACTTCACCCAATTTAATATCCTTAAAGGAGTTGACGAAATGTTTCAGTTCTCTGATCCCCAAATCGGGTTGAAGACTATGAAAAGTTCGCAACACTTTTTTGGATACACGTTGAATATCCGGATAAGTGGCCATTAATAAGGTAACTCCAAGGTAGACCTTTTCCAGGCGGGCTTGCAAAACCTCTTGAGTTTGGGAAAGATCAATTTCTAAATTTAATGGGGGCATGGTAAGGCGAGATTCAAAATCACTGGCTTTGTTGGATTTATTCCATTCCGGATCCGTTGGGCGTACGGGGCGCTCGGTTCCGGCAAAAATCCAAAAGCATGGGGGGATATTAAAGGTTTTTCCTGCCCGATCAAAGATTCCTTCTTCTAGGGGGGCCAAAAAAGTATCATAAACCGGTTGTCCATTCAACATAGCATTGATTTCGTCGATAAAAACCAAAAGAGGTTCTTTTCTATTTTGTGCATGACTGGTTACAATGGTGTCAAAGCAATCTAGAATGTCATTTTTAGAAAGCATTTGGGTGATATTAAAAGGAAGGAACCGCATACCGACAGAATTGGCAAGCCTTTTCATTAAAAAGGTTTTCCCAGAGCCTGGAGTTGCAATTAACATACAACATCGATTCCTGGCTTGTCCTGAATCCCTAAATGTTCTGGCTTCCTGCACCAACTTCTGTAAAACTACTCTTTTTGAACTGACAATGGAGGTATACCCATCCACTTCAATCATGGAGCGCCACAAATCGATGTATTCTTTTTGATCTTTTCTTTTGATTATTCCATAATTGGAATAAGCTTGTTGCCACTGTTCCTGAGAAAGCTGCCAAGGAAAAGGTTTTTTCCAATCTCCCACCTCTCCATAAGATCGAAACATGTCTAATTCTGGCTCATTTTCCACCTTCCATTCCTTTGGGTCTTCTACCCTTCGAGCATCAGATTGCCGCCAAAACTGCGTGAAGGCAAAGGCCTGTCGTATGATTTGTTCAAAATCAGTGCAACTAATTTTTTCAAAATGGCCTACCACATTTAATAAATTAGAAATCAGGGCTGGAAAAAAGACACTGGCCATGGGGCGCTCCAATACAAGGGAAGAGGGTTCGGGGGCCAACTGCATAATTCCCTTAACTTGTTCGCCTTGGTCCCCCTCACAGTCATAACGGGCAAGTACCCTGGATTTTTCAGGAAGGGCCACAATGATTGGATCAGATTTCTCTTTATCTTTAAATCCCTCTGCAAACTTGTCGAGCTCCTCCAGGGCCTCGTATGAAACAAAGCCAGAACGAGTAATCCACATATTAAGTTTTCCATCCCGGATTGCATTTTCTGCCGTAGGTTGTGGGATAAATAACAAACGTAGATTCACCTGTTGCAGGTCCTTGAACCAATCGGTATCTGGTAACCAGTTTCGGGAAGAAACAAACCAGGGAGTATTTTCTGGTATTTCACTGTTGATTAGACGCTGGATGAGGGCGCTGGAAATAACCCCTTTGCCATTGTCCTTGATTACGACGGCCCTAATCTGCTGTAATTCTTCAGGACTAATCAGGTGGTTAAACTCAAAGCCATCAAGGTTTTTTTCACTAGTCACCCATTCACTGCGATCCACATATACGGGTAGTTCCCAATCAAAGCGATCCAATAAAGTAATCTTTCCTCGAGTGTGTTGATAAACCCGAATCACCCGGGTGGTGCCATATTCATCATATTTTGGCAAGCCGGCTCCCAGGTTAATTAATTTTACACGCTCCACTTTTTTGGGAGGCTGAAAAGCCAAACAATGGTGGGATTGGGTATCTTCGTCAAACTGATTGAATAGGGCCTCCAGATATGAAGTGTCATCTTTATGCCAAATGCCTACTCCGATAATATCAAATACTGCTCTTTCTCCCAAACTGGAATTGTGCATGGTGTGGGCAACCATCCCCGCCCCAGCCAAGGATTTGATATTATTTTGAAGGGCGTGTAAAGATCGGTAATGGGCATATCCTGTACGACTACTTACACGAGAACGATGAACCCCGATGGCCCATTTTTCTTCTACCAGCCAGTCACCCACCAGAAGGATCTTTTTTCTTTTGCTTAATTCCCTATTTTCTGGCTTCTTTTCAGGTTCCTTTCTCGCCATATTTAAAAATATTAAGCTCCATATTCAAGCTTTGCAAGCTTTTACTTTTAAACATTTCCAATAGTCAGAGAAATTCAATATTCACTTAAACATTAAAGGAAATTATTAATTAGGATTGAAAAATCGCCAAGTGAACATTAAACTAACTGATGTGGGTTCTTTTTATTGATGGCTAATCTTATTCTCTGCATAACCATCATTGCAAAAGGTTAAAATTATCATTTGAGTTCTCTTTTCATCGTTATCATAAAAAGAAGAGTGTAAAGGAATTTATTTTTAATAAATTTGAGGTGGATAAAAACCTGGAAAAAAATATTGAGGTTAACCTAAACTTGTAAATATTTTGGGTATTTAACTTCTAAAAAGGGAATTTTTGTCTTGTTTAAAAAGAATTTTCAATTAAGAATAACAAAAACTATTTATCTGTCGTATATTCGAACTTTGAAAGGCAGACCTTACAATTTTAAGCTTAAAAGTAGGTCTTTTTATTGCTGTTAAGCGGTGAACAAATAGTAAGAATTAATTTAAAGAATATAAGTTATGCATGTTCCTATTCAAGATGGTGCCAACCTGTTTATCTGGATTGTAGTGATTTTAGGTGCATTTGTAAATGCTCTATTGTTTATGGATAGTATTTTTGGCAAAAACACTATTTTTGGCAAAAACAAGAAAAAGAATACAGAGGCTAAGCACTAATAGGATAGCCTAATAATATCAAAGCCCGCCTTACTTAGACGGGCTTTATTTTTTTATTGATTGTATTTCCAACTTATACCAATATCTTATAATTAGAAAACCTCATTCTTGAGGGCCTGGGAAGCTCAATTTATCTTTTTTTTAACTGTTTGTTCCTCTGGTTTTTCTATTTACTTAATTTAATTTTTCTTTCACTTCCTCCAGTCTTTTAACTACGTTCGATTCATTATCAATGGCTTTCATCATTTTTTCCTCATTTTCAGCCAAACGGATTTTTAATTTACGGGCTCTTGGTCTAGTATATTTGCTTTAGAACTATCGGCAACTAATAAAATTAGCAACATGACATCACCCCAAGTTATTAAATTTATTATATACGCTTTCTGGCTTTCTTGAGTCGCCAGTTCTTTTTCAGCTCTCTTTTCATCAATAAAATATTTCAAGTATTTTTTCCTGTTCAGTGTTTAATTCTTTCGTTAATTTCACTTCACGATCGGAATAGAACCGCTGTTTCTCAAGATCCTTTTGCTTATAAGAAAGATCTTTTTAAGTTGTGGCTGCCTCCAATTCTACTCCCATTATTTCCAACTCATTAGCCAAATTGAAAGACATCAGGTAGGTTTTGTAGGCTTTTTTTTAATAAAATAGATGCTAGATTTTTTAAGCGTTAGCCTTCAAAAATCCGATATCGTAATATTTAAGATGATCGATAATTTCTAGACTTTT
>NZ_SMMB01001085.1 GCF_009711365.1 Xanthovirga aplysinae
GTATCTATCATTTCTATACATCACCTTAATCTTTTTTAATGTATCCTGTGCCACTGAAAATAGGCAACAACTAAATTCTAATTCCAAGGAGTTGGATTTAGAATCTCTTACTCCTCATCAGATTTATGGAGAACTTTTAGACGATGTGCAAATGGCCAGAATTTTTCCGGATGGAAAAACCTTTGTGGATATGGTCCCCAATAAGGACCCTCAAGAAATTGTGACTATTTATAAAAGCCAGAATATAAAAGAGGGTTTTGTTATGGAAGAGTTTGTTCATCAGAATTTTGAACTTCCACCAAAGGAAAGCTTCAGGGTAGAAATGGACCAGAGTGCAACCGTAGAAGCACATATTACTAAACTTTGGGATCAACTGGAAAGAGAAGCAGATGGGGAACAGAAAGGAAGTAGGATTCGCTTAGATTATCCCTATGTGGTGCCGGGAGGCAGGTTTACGGAGATTTACTACTGGGATTCCTATTTCACAATGTTAGGACTTGCAGAAAGCGGTAGAGTGGATTTGATAGAGGGAATGGTAAAAAATTTTGCCAATCTGATCAATGAGTTTGGTTTTATTCCTAATGGAAGCCGAACTTATTATCTAGGGCGTTCTCAACCACCATTTTTTTCTTTGATGGTGGACTTGCTGGCTTCCATGGAGGGAGATACCGTAATGGTAAAATACCTTCCAGCAATGCTGAAGGAACATAAATTTTGGATGCGGAATGCCGAGAATTTATCTCCAACGAAAGCAGCACAGGATCGAGTTGTTCTTTTGGATGGAAAACATGTTTTGAACAGGTATTGGGATGATTTTGAAGGGCCGAGAGATGAAAGCTATTTTGAAGATGTTTTGGTCTCTAAAAATGCGGCTTCACCAAAAGCGGAGATGTTTAAACATTTGAGAGCAGGAGCAGAATCTGGTTGGGATTTTAGCTCCCGTTGGTTTAAGGATGGCCAGGACATACACACTATAGAAACCACCGATATTATTCCAGTTGATCTTAATGCCCTATTGTATCAGCTTGAATTGAATATTTCCAGGGCGGGTGAGTTATCGGGTGATAAATCTTTAGCCAATAGTTTTAAAGTGAAGGCGCAATTAAGGAAAAAAGCTATGCTTCAATATTTTTGGAACGAAGATGATCATTTTTTGATGGATTTTAACTTTAAAACCAAACAACAAAGTAGGCGGTTATCTTTAGCTGCCGTATATCCTTTGTGCTTTAAAATAGTTCCTCAAAAGGTAGCGGATGAGGTTGTCAAAAAAATTGCAAAAGACTTTTTGAAAGAAGGGGGAGTAGTTTCTACTCTTCAAACTACCGCACATCAATGGTATCCACCTAATGGTTGGGCTCCTTTGCAATGGATGACCGTTTGGGGATTGAAAAATTATGGACACGACTCTTTAGCAAATGAAATCAGTAAGCGGTGGCTTCATCTAAATGAAGCGGTTTTTCAAAGAACGGGAAAGATGATGGAAAAATACAATGTAGAAGACTTGAGCTTGGAGGCTGGTGGTGGAGAGTATCCTCTTCAGGACGGTTTTGGATGGACTAACGGAGTTTATTTAAAGCTAAAGCACCTTGACAATAATTCAAATTGATAAGGTTTTTGCAGGTTGTTGATTTTTTCGGATCAAGTCTAATAATTAAAAAGGGCAGTGCTTTGTAATAGGGAAGTTGTAAAAATAAACTCCCTGCAATAAAATGCACTCCCTAAAATATCATATAAAAATCAGCGCTTTATGAGTTGGAATCGATATAAATTGTCCACGTTTTTAGGCCGCTCCCTTAGTATAATAATTATGTAAAACAGTTTTAACTTCTTCCAGTCGGCCTTTTTTATTTCCTCTAACCGCGGTATGAGTTCTGACTCCATGTTCTAGGCGACCCTTTACCGGAGCATTAAAATGATCCAAAATGGCCATGCCAACATGTGCAATATCGTTGCCCAAAGTAATTTCTCGATTAATGATAGTTTTTATTTGTTCTATGTTTTTTTCGGTGGCCGCAATATGACCCTTTTCTGCGATTTTCTTTGCTAAATGATGCATTGTTGCCATATTTTTATATGCTTTTGGTATGCAAAAGTATAATTGGTTCTCTACTGTTTGATTTAAAACATTGGAGAGATTTAGATGGTTCTAAGAGGCTTGTTAACTTTATTTATCGACCAGTGACTTCTTGCGGTGGATTGAAAAACATTTTTTGTGTTTTAGAATTTTACAATATTTTGAAGTTCTCCGGCTTTTTGTTTAAACGGTAGACTAACATTCAATTGGATAAAAGGTTGGAGAAGTTTGGACATGAAGATTGGAGTTCCCAAAGGTTGAGAAGAGTGTGAGGGAGCTGGTTTTCTGATTTATTCCATGATCGAAGAAAAAATTCTAGGGACAAAAATTTTTCGTCCCTAGAATTTTCATTTAAATACTATGTCCCAGAGAAATCTGAATAACCTGGTTGTAATAATTATAATCGGTTTTAGGATACTTCTCCGTATCATATAATCCAGCATTATAGCGGAGGGTGAAATTAGCTCCTGACCGACCCTCATAACCTACTCCAAAGCCGAGTGAAAGGTCTAATGGGTTAATTTCATCTGTGATGTCTTTGGTATTCCTTCCTGTTTTATATTTTGCGGCGGTTAAAAAACCTAGTTGTGGGCCAATTTGTACATTCAGGCCGTCAGTGAGGTAAATTTTTCCCATCACGGGTACATTAATGTAGTCATAGCGGTATGTAGCGTTTTCCCAATCCGAAATTTCTCCCTGCTGAGAATAAAGCAATTCGGGTTGAATAGAAAAGTTAGGGGAAACGGGTACAGACAAATAGCCTCCCGCATGAAAACCCAATTTTAAAGGATCATTATCAGAATTTTCTCCTAAAGTTGAAAAGTTCAGACCTCCTTTTAATCCTAGTTCCACTTCCTGTGCTTTTGCGCTCCAGGTTGAAAGGAGGCAAATCAAAGCCAATAAGCCAATGCTCTTCTTCATACGTCTGATTTTTATGTATTAAGTTAAAAAAATAGTATACGGGTACAGGTTTTTACTGTACCAAAAAAATATGTTTAAAGTCCTTTCAAAGACAATGCCAGCCTAGTTGAGGGGGTGGGTTAATTTTTGGAATAATCAAAATGAGGGCAAGTGTGCTGGGTGCCTGGTTTTATAGATAGTATGTTTCTCCCATTTTGAAAGAATTTTTCTGATTAAGCTTATTGCTATAAAAAATAGATCCCGAAAAAGAAGATCTGTTTTAAAGAGTAGTAAAATTATATATGTATTTTTTGTGGGAAATTATTTCTATTTTTAATGAAACTTGGATCTTCATAAAGGTGAAGAGTAGAATTTGAACTTAAACTATTTATAGGTCTATTAGAGTTACACCTAACTTATTTTTATTTTAAAAATAGAAGGCTAGTAAAAAGGAATAAATAGAAAAAGGACAATAGATATCATTAAACTAAATGTTTTAACTTCTTCTTTAACATATTTAAAAAATGAGAAAATATTTAGCTCTGGTTTTTTCAGCATTTCTACCCATAATTATTTATTCGTGTCAAACGCAAGAAGACAAAAAGAAAGTTAAAATAGAGGAGAGTACTTTTCCTTTCGAAGAATACAGGATAGATCAGCTTCAGCAAGCCTACCAAAAGGGAGATTATACTATTCAGGAAGTAACACAAATCTATTTGAGGCGCATTAAGGAAATTGATCAAAATGGCCCCCAGCTTCATTCGGTTATTCAAGTTAATCCGGATGCTTTAGAAATAGCTAGACAATTGGATGAAGAATATCAGGCAGGTAATACAAGAGGCCCTTTGCATGGTATTCCAGTATTATTGAAGGATAACATAGATACCCATGACAATATGGAAACCACTGCAGGATCTAGGGCATTAATGGGCTCCCATCCCTTGCAAGATAGTTGGGTGGCTAAGAATTTAAGAGAAGCAGGTGCTGTGATCATAGGTAAGGCTAACTTGAGTGAATGGGCTAACTTTCGGGGAAACTTATCTTCCAGTGGGTGGAGCGGTATTGGAGGCCAAACCAAAAACCCTTATGTTTTAGACCGAAATCCTTGTGGTTCCTCTTCCGGATCGGGTGTTTCCGTTTCTGCTAATTTGACCATGCTTGCCATTGGTACTGAAACCAATGGCTCCATTGTTTGTCCTTCTAATAACAATGGAATCGTGGGAATTAAACCAACCGTGGGATTGATTAGTAGGGCAGGAATAATTCCTATTTCTTTTACTCAAGATACCGCTGGGCCTATGGCTAGAACGGTTATGGACGCTGCTATTGCATTAGGAGTAATGGTAGGAGTAGATTCCTTGGACAGCAAGACCCTTTTGAGCGAAGGAAAGTATCATCATGATTATACTCAATTCCTAAAAAGGGATGGGTTGAAGGGAAAAAGAATTGGTTTGTACAAGAAACCCTTTGGGCGAAATTATAAAGTGGATGATGTGATGAAGAAGGCAGTAGAATATTTAAAAAGCCAAGGGGTGGAAATAGTGGAGCTGGATGAAATTTCAAAGGTAAATGTAAATAGTGAGTCTTTGGAGGTGATGTTATATGAATTCAAAGATGGATTAAATAAGTATTTTGCTTCACTAGGGCCCAATGCTCCGATAAAGAATCTGGGTGAGTTAATTAAATTCAATGAAGCGGATTCATTAGAGCTTAGGTATTATGATCAGGCGATATTAATCATGGCACATGAAAAGGGCGACTTAAACTCAAAACCTTATAAAGAATCACTGAAAAAAATGCTGACCAATATGCGTGAGAAAGGAGTAGACCGAGTTATGGATAAGCACCAATTAGATGCTATAATTTCTCCAACAGGCTCGCCGGCTTGGAAAACAGACTTGATTAATGGAGACCACTATCAATTAGGAAGCTCTTCCCCTGCGGCAATTTCGGGTTATCCCAATATCACCGTTCCCATGGGTGAAATCGATGGCTTACCTGTCGGGATTTCTTTCTTTGGAAGAGCCTGGAGTGAACCCGTATTGTTGGAAATTGCTTATGCCTATGAGCAAGGAACCAAACATAGAATTGTACCCAAATATTTAGAAAATTAAAGTTATAGAGATGAATTCCCCATTATATTATTTTCCTTCATTTTGCAACTAGGGATTCCAAGGGGGGCTTGATTCTAGACAAATAATAAAAACCCCTTGGGTAAAGATAAAATGATAATTATATAGAATGGGATAACTAAAAGGACATTATTGTTTTAAATATCTTCTACTACAGTTGTTATTGTAATTAAAAGAATAAAAGGTTTTTGTTTTTCAATCAGCCTCTTCACTTTTTTACTTTCAAATTTGAAGGTAAAGTATTATCTATTTCATAGAGGTACCTCCATCGGGTTCTGGAGATCCAATTATTGATATTAAAATTTCTTAACCATTCCGGGTAAGTAGAATATATCAGTCGATTTTTTCCTGGTAATTGGGTTACAATTTCTTTATCTCTAACCACAAGCAAATATTTTTGATCTGACCTAATTGTTTTTAGTTCCTCCAGGTCGGTTTTTTGTAAATGAAGGTTTTCTCCCATATAGAATTCAAAAACAATAGGCTTTTTTAAATATATATCCGTAACTCCCACAAATGGATTATTTTCAAGGTAATATAGGGAAATCGGCTCCTTATATTTTCGGTAAATTAGTTGGTATAAGCCTACACTATTAGCGGGCCGAAAGGTAATTAGGATCAAGAAAAGGATGTTAAAAATAAAGAAACCTTTAGAAAACCTTTGACCCCATCGACTAGAAAAAAGCCCTTGTTTCCATCGTTGTTTGAGAATTTGTAAGGAATAAATGACCATAATGGGCAGAAACCCAATTAAAGGAAAGAGAAAACGGCTTTCTTTATGACCAATTAGAAAATGAACAAGAAGAAAAGGAAAAACTGTCCAAGTAATTATATTCTTTGGTTTAAAAATGAAAAATACTATAGGAGCTAAAAGGAATAGGAGGCTGAAAGGAGGGATTAATTCAAAAAATACTTTATTTAGGTAATACCACCACGGGCTTTCTCCAAAATCAGATACATCTTTGTCGAAAAATTTGTTCAAATAATTCCAAGCTGTAATGACCCATTCATTATAGAACCATCGATCGATAAGGACTCCAAAACCAATGCTTACTATAAGTCCGACTCCAATTAAAAGAAGATTCTGAAAATGACTCCTATTAATTATCAATAGCCAGAGGAGAAAGCCCAAAATGAGGAAGCCTGCTTGAAATCGAAATATGAACGCTAAACCTAAAAGTAAACCAATGAATAAGTCTTTTAAACCGGCATCTTTGGTTTTATTTAATTTGAAAATCCCCAACGCAATAATTATTAGCGCTCCGGACCAATTTTCAGAAGAAAACCTTACGCCATTGTAAATAGCAATCCATAAAAAGAAGGTTAAAAAAGCAAACCAATGTTTTAAGGTTTTGTCCTTTATTTCCTCGACAAATGCCTTATACATTATCCGCATAGTTAAGAAAGTAAGCAGGGCGGATAATAGTCTAAGGAAGAAGGCCACAATAAATGGATCTTTTATCCCAACAAAGCCTAGAGACCTATAAATATTTGTTGCAATAAAGGGCTGAATGGCCGGACGAATTTGATAGTGGTATTCCCATGCCAAATTGCTTTCCTGGACGGTCCCTACTTTTAACCCTGCATATTCTAATATTTGAAAATGTTCGTCAAGGTGATGAAAACCAGCGGAGAAAAAAGCTGTAAGAAAAAGAATAAGGCCACCTAAAAAATAGCAGTGCTTCAACTGCAAGTTGAAATTATTTAAAAAAGTCATTTTTAATTAAAAGTAGAATTCGGCTAATACCTTAAAGTTTTTTATAAAAGATTTAGTATGAGATAAAGTAACTTCCTTTTTAAATGGAAAATGTTTATTATCCTTTTTTAGGTAAAAATCCTCGTATTGAAAAAACTGTTTTTTTACAAATATCAATAATAAGGTTATTTAGGGGTTTTCAATACAAATATTTAAAAAATCGAAATTTTTAAATATAAACAATAAAGGTGATGAAAATCAGAAAAAACATAGATCGGAAAATCCTGTTTTGGTTTTGATTTTATGGGTTTTTATTCATTTATTAAGGTAATTGCATCTTCTGAATTACATTTTTAGCCTGTAAAATATGGCGTTCATTGTGGTAAATAACTACCCGAAAAGTGTCTCCCAACTGTAATTTAATCCATTTGCTGATGGAAATTGCTGTTTTGCATTTCATAAGGTCCAGTTTTCTGGCCTCTTCTAAAAGATTCAACATCTTTTCTTGTTGTTTAAGAAATCGCTCTAGAGTGCTAAATGAAAGCTCAGAGTTTAGGGGGTTCTTGTCCTTAAAAGTTTTCATCTTTTTTATTTTTCCCTTTTTGGGGAGCATACTTTGAGCAAAGTAATTACCTAAAAATCCACTTTTAAATTTAAGGGAATGTTGAGATTTAGGGGCTTTTAAAATACGGTTTTCTATTTCCACCAAATAAAAATCCCCATAAAGGTTAAGGTGTTCCAGGCATTCCAAAATACTCCAACTATCAGGGGCCGATTTCCAGTTTAGTTGTTTTTGGTTTAAAGATTTGAACTGTTGAACTTTTCCTATGCAATCTTTTGTCCTTCTTTGAAGGTCATCAATGAGTTGTCTTTGTTCTATTTTCATATTTTTTTTCAAAGGTTGTCATTTTGGCTTTATTTAAAATTGATCTATTCGGCTTAGAGCATTTCCTGGCATTCTTTAGCTTTTTTAGAGAGAATTGCCCTTAATAGACTGAGTTTTTTCTTAATGATAGCAATAAAACAATTCTTATCAGAAATTAATGGG
>NZ_SMMB01000899.1 GCF_009711365.1 Xanthovirga aplysinae
ATATGGTGAAATTTTTACGCCTTGGTTTTTTGCTTTTGCCTTTGTTTTACCTGGTTACTTTGGTAAAACCCATTGTAGGACCCTCTTTAGCTGAAGAAAAAATTTCAGTAGATAAGGAAATATTTTTTGCTGAGGAGCTCAATGAAGATTGCATTGATGAAAATGGGGAAGGGTTAGAAATAGATTGTATTGAGGAGGGAGAGGAAAATGTTGAACCAATTCCTTTGCAGGTTAATTGCCAAATTATAGTAAGTCATACTAAGGAAACTCAAGCCAAATGTGCAGAGAGTAATGAAATTTATTTTTATTTTCATTATAAAAACATCGACCCTGGAAATAAAATAAGAATTAAATGGGGAGATGGTAGTGAAGATGAAATTACATATGCTACGCACTCCCATTTATTTGAAGATCCAAGAAATACAGAGGATAATATTTCAATTGGCCATGTCTATGGCCAAGGCCTAGGGGTTGAAGCTTTCTGTAATTATGAAGTATTGGTTGAATTAATAGGGTCTCAATGTCAACCGGATGAATCTAATTTTTCCTTTAATGTAACGGTTTGGGATATGGATAAATTATTCACCATTGATCCAGAAACCTACTTTGTATGTAATGGATACACAGCTGATTTTATTTTTGAGGACCAAGGTCCCTGGAATTGCCCTCAAGGCAATAGTCAGTCAAATAATTGGAACTCTGGAGAACGTGCATTAAGGTGGACATATGGCGTGTCACCTTCTGATTTGGAAGGAGTAGAAGTAGATGGTACAATATTCACAGCACCCTTTAGGGAAGAAGAAGGGGTAATCGGATACCGATTTGAAGCTAATCAATATAATAGTTTGCCTATCCATGTGCCAGCTACCAAACCTGACGGAGTAACACCACACGCTGACGGAGATATATTTACTGTTCGATTAGATAATTGGAACCCATGTAATCCATACAGAGAACTTGATCCTCAAACCGGTATCTACAAATATTTTCCTAATGCTACACCTATAAGAAAAACGGCCGATATTGTAATTGTAGACCCTCCTGAACTTGATACCGATATTCCACTAACAGTATGTGAAGGGGATATCCTAGATTTTACAGGATGGGTTACTAATAATAATCATTCATTAAGCTATCAATATGAAT
The DNA here is from genome assembly GCF_009711365.1 of Xanthovirga aplysinae. Classification (GTDB taxonomy): domain Bacteria; phylum Bacteroidota; class Bacteroidia; order Cytophagales; family Cyclobacteriaceae; genus Xanthovirga; species Xanthovirga aplysinae. Next base: position 1,147 of record NZ_SMMB01000899.1, read on the forward strand.
GGGAAGTTACCTATGAAGGTTCGGTGGTTTCTTTAGATCCCAATAAAAAGAATAATCGAATATATAATGATTTTATTTTTGACAAGGAAGGTGAATATAAAATCACTTTTAGGGCCACAGCAATAGGTGTAGAAGGAGCTTGTATAAAAGAAGAAACCTATACAGTAAATAGTGCTCCCTCACCACAACCAGAAATAAAAATTAAAAAAGATGGAAATGACTATTTGGGGGATCTTATATTTTGTGAAGAAACAGAATTAGAATTCTATAATGGGAATGACCAAAATCCTCCTGGTATTACTAATTTTGATTATACATGGGATATACAGTATTGGGATGGAAGCAGTATCCAAACAGGTAATGATCCCACTCAACGTTATACTTTTGCTACTGGAAATACATATATAATTAAATTATATGCTGTTGAGCTAAGTACAGGTTGTGACATTACGGTTGAAAAAACAGTCTATGTAAATGATCCGCCTATAGCAGATTTCTCAGCTGGGCCTGTTTGCATGGCAGAACAAGGTCAAACCACTGTAACATTCAATGATGAATCTATATTTAACCCTATTAATTCTTCTGACAAAATAAAAAGCTGGGAATGGGACTTTGATAATGATGGTATCTTTGATTTCAAAGATGATTATCCAAGAGATAATCTTGTAACCCATGATTTTGATCCCCCTACGGATCAGTTTCCAAGAGATTATGATGTCACCTTAAAAATTACTACAGATGCTGAATGTGTGCATGAAATTACCAAACCAGTAACTATATATCCCCTGCCAAAAGCCGAGCTTTCTTTTAAAGGCGACCAAGAGGGGTGTACTGTCTTTGAGGCTGTATTTAACAGGACTAAGGGAGAGGCGGCCATTAAAAGTTTGGAACTTGTAGTGATGGAGGATAACAACAATGTCGCAGACCGCAAAAGGATTGTAAATGGAGATACTGAATTTAATAGTGAAACCATCAAAATAAGTTTAAACAATGATACTAACAGTGATAAAACCTATAAAGTGTTTTTAAAAACCATTTCCATTTATGAATGTGAAAATTTTTCAGATACATTAGAGGCAGTGGTTCATCCAGCAGCTAACACCTTGTTTACCTCTGATCATGACCCTAATGATTTAAGTAACTTAAGTTGCAATGAAGCAAAGGTGAATTTTGAGGTAGATGCCCAATTTGCTAGCGATTTTCCAGATTCCGAATATACCTGGACCATCATTGACCCTTCAAAGCCTGAACCAGAGGAGGTTGTCTTTATAAGGCATCCTCTACCGAGAGATCCTCAAACTGGAGATCCTGACCCTTATGACCGGATTTTTGACTATGATTTTAGGCAAATTGATCCTGAGGCACTGTCATTGAAAACTTATTTGGTGGAACTATCCGTAAATCCAGGTATAGGTAATAAGGCATGTATAACCCCTCATAGTGAATTCATTTTAATCCCTCCCACATCTTCGGCTTTTGAGGTAAGTTTAGAGGAAGGGTGTGGTGATATGACAGTTAATATTAGCCCTTCTACTAGTACCATCAATGTTTCGGAATGGAACTTATCAAAAACCAATACCATAACCGGTGAAATATTTTCGTATCCGCCTTATACAGATCTAGCCGACATTCAAAATGCAGATATTGTACTGGAAAGTGACCCTGTTCAAGACGTTCTCTATGAATTGGTTTTGACTACTGAAACCGGACTTAATTGTAACAATGAGTTCATTAAATATGTTACAGTTAAAGCAGAACCCCAACTGAGTTTTGAGGTTGAGGACCATTTATGTGCACCCTACAATTTTAATTTTAAAAATACTTCTAAAGCTCCAGCTGGGACTATTTATACATGGGTTTGGGGCGACCAAACTACTACTGAAGAGAGTTCAGGTGGGACTGTCAAAAAAACCTATGATTACAATGGTGCGGAGCCTTTACCAATTGAAGTTTACCTGGAAGCAGAAACTCCAGGTCGTTGTACAGCAGTATCCCCATCCAAAATAATTACTTTAAATGGAAATGTAGTTGCAGGTTTCTATGTGGACAAAGATAAAGGTTGTGCCCCTTTGGAAGTAAACTTTACCAATTGGTCTGATTTAGACACCAAATGGAAAATCAGAAAGCAGGGTGAGGAAAATTGGGAAGATTGGACCCCTGGTTTAGGCCAGGAGTTTTCATATACCTTCGAAGAAGAGGGAATCTATGAAATAATGAATAATGTACAAGAAGGTAATTGTTATGGTGAATCATTCTCTGAGTTTATAACGGTTCACCCTCCAACCGAGGCCAAATTTTCCATTCTTGATTACGATGAGCAGGCAGGTATTTGTGCTCCTGGTGAATTGATTTTTATAAATGAAAATCCAAAAGAGGGGGTGATTTATACCTGGGAGTGGGGAGATGGAGAAGAGGAGCTCGTGACAGATTATACTCAAACACAGGTTGGCCATATATTTAGGAATGCGGCCGGAAATGAAAAGAAATTTTATAAAGTAACTTTGACGGCAGAAGACCCACAGTCAACCTGTCAATCTTCCATATTTAAATGGGTGATTGTAAATCCTGAAATAGATATCAGTATAACTCCGGATATCACAGAGGGTTGTGCTCCTTTAGTGGTTAACTTTCAAAACGATTCCAGAGGAGCAGTTAATCATCACTGGCGTTATCGGGAAAAAGGAGAAATTAGTTACCAGGAGGAATTTTTCGCAGAATCTCCAGAATTTCTTTTTATAAACGAAACCACCAGAACTTTGGTTTACGAGGTAGAATATATAGCCTCTAACCATGATGGATGTGAAGTTAAAAGTCAACTTACTGAAATCACGGTTTATCCTGAAATAGCTCCGGAATTTACTGTCGACCCTACCGAAATGACCTTGCCGGAGGGTACGATCACTATTGAGAATAATACCCCTAAGAAAGAAAGCTGGAACTATTTTTGGGATTTCGGAGATGGCAATACTTCTACAGAAGTAGATCCTAAGACCCATACTTATGAGACTTTTGGAGATTTTGTCATCACAGCGGTTGTTTCAAATGAAAATTGTTCCCAAACGATTAAACGTCAAGTTAAAGTGAATGCAATTCCACCCATTGTGGATTTCACTTCGGATATTACGGAGGGTTGCCGATCTTTGAAGGTACAGTTTACCAATGAAAGTAAATATGCCGATGAAACCAAATACCTTTGGGATTTTGGTGATGGCAATACTTCTACTGCGGTCAATCCGGTTCATACTTATCATCATGCCGGGAATTTTACAGTCACTTTATCGGCAGAAAACTTTACAGGGGAAAGGATAAAAGAGGTAAAATCCCAATATATTGAGGTGTTTGAACTTCCTCAGGCACGTTTTGAAATTAGGCCAGAAGTTGTGTATCTTCCGGATCAAAAATTATACCTCACTAATCTTAGTGCATCGGATCAGGCAGAAGATAATAATACCTATTTATGGGATTTTGGAGATGGAACAATTTCGACTGAAAAATCGCCTTCCCACGAATATCAAAATGTTGGAAGGTACAATATTAGTTTGACCGTCACCAATCCGTCCGGTTGCACCGATGAATTATCGCTAATAAGTGCAGTGGAAGTAAAAATGGGAGGTAAGATTATTACACCAAATGCTTTTACCCCAAATGTAAATGGTCCTAATGGAGGAAGTATAGAAGGAGGAGGAAGAAATGATGTGTTTTTTCCAAAGGTAGAAGGGGTTACCAAATTTAGAATGGTAATTTATAGTCGCTGGGGAGAAGTACTATATGAGAGCTTAGACAAATACACCGGATGGGATGGGTATTACAAAGGGAAATTGATGCCACAAGGTGTTTACATTTATCATTTGGAATTGGAATACAGTGATGGTACCGAAGAGAAACAAGTGGGTGATGTGACTTTAATTAGATAGAAAGTTTTCTAAACCCTCAACTTTTTCCATATTATTGAGCATTATAAGTATCCAGAAAAGCAGTAAAAAAGACAACAGAATGAGTTTATATTCATTTTCTTCAAACTTATTAGGCTATG
>NZ_SMMB01001284.1 GCF_009711365.1 Xanthovirga aplysinae
GGGATATTACGGTCAGTTTGGAGGAGCCTATATCCCTGAATTACTATATGCCAACGTAGAGGATTTACGAAAACAATATCTTCAAATGATTGAAACTCCTGATTTTCAAAAGGAATTTAGCTCTCTTTTGAAGGATTATGTTGGAAGACCTACCCCTTTATATTATGCGGCCCGTTTGTCAGAGCGTTTTAAAACTAACATTTACCTGAAGCGAGAAGATCTCAATCATACTGGTGCCCATAAAGTAAATAATACAATTGGTCAAATTTTATTAGCCAAACGCTTAGGAAAAAAACGGATTATTGCGGAAACAGGGGCCGGACAACACGGGGTAGCTACTGCTACGGTCTGTGCTTTAATGGGGCTGGAGTGCATTGTCTATATGGGGGCAGTGGATATTAAAAGACAGGCACCAAATGTTCTACGTATGCAAATGCTAGGTGCTAAAGTTATTCCTGCAGGAAGTGGAAGCCAAACTCTTAAAGATGCTACCAATGAGGCAATCAGAGACTGGATCAACAACCCTGAAGATACTTTTTATATTATTGGTTCGGTGGTAGGTCCCCACCCTTATCCGGATATGGTTGCTCGTTTTCAATCGGTTATAAGCGAAGAAATTAAAAAACAGCTTAAAGAAAAAACTGGAAGCGAAAATCCCGATAGAGTAATCGCTTGTGTTGGAGGTGGAAGTAATGCTGCCGGAGCTTTTTATCATTATCTTGACAAGGAAGAAGTGAAGTTATATGCTGTTGAGGCGGCAGGAAAAGGAATTGACTCTGGGTATTCCGCAGCTACATCCGTTTTGGGAAGTGAAGGGATCATTCATGGGAGTAAAACTCTTCTCATGCAAACGGAAGACGGACAGGTAGTGGAGCCACATTCTATTTCAGCAGGTTTGGATTATCCTGGAATAGGACCTTTGCATGCTTTTTTGATAAAAACCGGAAGAGCAAAAGTGGTCACTATTGAAGATCAAGAAGCTCTGCAGGCTAGTTTATTATTGTCCCGTTTGGAAGGAATTATTCCTGCTTTGGAATCGGCTCATGCAATAGCTGCATTGGAGAAAATAGAATTTTCCTCGCAAGAAACAGTAGTTGTAAACCTTTCAGGAAGAGGAGACAAAGATTTGGATACCTACATGAATTATTTAAAAGAATATGGAAATGACCACCACACTTCATAATAATAAGATTCAGGAGGTTTTTGCCTCTAAGAAGAATATTCTTAATATTTTCTTTACTGCTGGTTATCCTCGTTTGGAGGACACTACCAAAATTCTTAAGTTACTCCAAGACCAAGGAGTTGATTTGGTGGAAATTGGTATGCCTTATTCTGATCCTTTAGCCGATGGTCCAGTTATTCAAGGTAGTAGTCAAGTGGCCTTGAATAATGGAATGAATTTAAAAACTTTATTTAATCAGCTTTCTCAAACAAAAGAAACTATTGATATTCCCATAATATTGATGGGTTATTACAACCAATTGCTCCAATATGGGGTAAGGGAATTCTGTGAATCCTGTCAAAAAATCGGAGTTTCCGGATTAATTATTCCAGACCTTCCTATGGAAGAATATGAGTCAGAATATAAAGAAATGTTTAAATCTTATGGGTTAAGTTTTACATTTCTTATCACTCCCCAGACCAGTGATGAGCGAATTCTAAAGATGGATGAGCTTTCAGAAGGATTCCTTTATGTAGTTTCTGATTCATCAATTACAGGAGGAAAAAGAGAATTTAATAATAGAATTCAGAGCTATTATGAGAGAATTGGTAAAATGGGTTTGAATAATCCAATTTTAATAGGATTTGGGATATCAGATAAGAAGTCCTACCAACAGGCTTGTCAATATTCAGATGGGGCTATAATAGGAAGTGCTTTTATAAAAGCACTAAAAAATGGAAAGGATTTGGATTCTAGTGTACGGCAATTTATTTCCTCTATACGGTGAGGGAGCGAATTGTTCTTTTTTAATTACTATTTTAAATTGTTGAGGGATGCTTATTGAACTTGAAAATAATTTGCCTGAAAAAGTTTCGGTTGATTTATATGCTAAATTGCTTGATTTGGGTTTTCGCCTTACCGAAGTAAAAACCCAAAGTTCTTCCTTTTTAATAGGCCATGGAGAAGGTCGTGATATTCGTTCAGTTGGACTTCTTCCAGGGGTGAAAAATGTATATGAGTTAAGTGAGCCAAATAAGCTGGTCTCTTCTAAATGGAGATTAGACCCTACGGTGATTGACCTGGGTGAAGGGGTGTTAATTGGAAATGGTAATTTTGGAATGATGGCTGGTCCATGTTCTATTGAAGGTGAGAAACAAATTGAGCATACAGTTGAACATTTGATTAAAAACAATGTACGCATTATGCGTGGAGGGGTTTTTAAACCTAGAAGTTCTCCTTATTCATTTAGGGGGCTTGGTTTGGAAGGCCTAAAGATGTTTTTTGCCGCCTGTCAAGCTAATGGTATTAAGATTATCACAGAAGTGATGCAGATTGAGCAGGTGGAATCTATGTATAAATATGTCGATATTTTTCAGGTAGGAGCCAGGAATTCACAAAACTTTAATTTATTGGAAGTTTTGGGTAGAGTGGATAAACCTGTAATGCTAAAAAGAGGTTTATCAGGAACTATTGAGGAATTACTTGCATCGGCAGAGTATGTGTTCTCCAGCGGTAATGAAAAAATATTACTTTGTGAAAGAGGAATCCGTACTTATGAAAATGCATATAGGAATACGTTGGATTTAAATGCCGTTCCAATTTTAAAGGAAAGATCGCATTTACCAGTTATTGTTGACCCTTCTCATGGAATTGGTATACGTAAACATGTAGAGCGAATGGCTTTGGCTGGAGTAATGGCAGGGGCAGATGGACTTATTGTGGAAGTGCATGAAAACCCTGAGAAAGCCCTTAGTGATGGACAGCAATCATTAAACTTTGATGAAGCGGAACGTCTTTATCAGAATTTGCGAATTTTGAATACCATGAATTTAAAAAGCGAGGAGGAGATTGTTTTCTAATTATTTAGAAATCTTTTTTATAACTCTTTCACAAATAAGAATACTGCATTAATTTATTTGAATAAAAAGAGAGGCTGCTTCAATTTTTTTAACAGCCTCCCTTTTTGCGGTTTTTTCTTTTTCTATACTTGTACTTGATGATTGATTGATTCTTCATGAATAATAGTTAGATATTTTTCTACAAAGTCTTTTCTTAAACCTCCTTTTTCACCTCTTTTAATTACTCTGTCTAACACTTCATGCCAACGATCATTTTGTACAACGTTTAAGTTATTTTGTTTTTTGTAATGACCAATGCTGGCAGCAACTTTCATTCGGTTGGAAATCAATTCAATGAGTTCTTCATCAATGTGATTAATTTGCTGTCGTAGGTCGGTTAACTCATCCTCTTGAATCTTTTCTTCATTCCTGTTGATATCCAGTGAAGTTAGTAATTGACTGAGAGTTTTTGGTGTAATTTGTTGTTTAGCATCGCTCCAGGCATTGTCAGGGTTAATATGTGACTCGATCATCAATCCATCGTAATCCAATTCAAGAGATTTCTTTGAAATCGGTTTAATTAGCTCTCTGTTACCAGCCATATGACTTGGATCTCCTATTATTGGTAAATCAGGGATTCTTTCTTTCAATTCTTGAGCAATTTGCCAAAGTGGAATATTTCTGTAAATTGAATTGCCGAATTTAGAGAATCCTCTATGAATAGCCCCAAGGTTTCTTATGCCAGCCTTGTAAATTCTTTCTATGCCCCCAATCCATAGTTCAAGGTCAGGATTAATAGGATTTTTTACCAGAACATTTGCTTCTGTTCCTCTTAAGGCATCGGCTATTTCTTGAACAGCAAATGGATTTACAGTGGTCCTAGCTCCAATCCAGAGGAGATCTACCCCATATTTTAGAGCTTCTTCGGCATGTTTAGCATTGGCGATTTCTACCGCTATCGGTAATCCAGTTACAGCTTTAGCTTTCTGCATCCAGTTTAACCCAATGGTACCAATCCCTTCAAAAGAGTTTGGGCGAGTACGAGGCTTCCAAATTCCTGCTCTTAGCACATCTACTTGTCCCGTTTCTGCCAATTGAAGGGCTGTGTTGAGCACCTGTTCCTCTGATTCTGCACTGCAAGGTCCAGAGATGATAAGCTTTTTATTTTTTTTGGTCAGCTTTAATTTTTCAAGATTCAATTCCATAGCTCTGTCTTTTATTATTTTTAATATCTTAGATTTCTTTTTTGTGTGTTTTTATTTGTTACCAGTATCTGGCTTTTGTTATTGAGTTTAGTTTTTTTTCTTTTTTCGCAATGACTAAGAATTTGGTTATGTTATCATTTGTGTCCTGAATTCTCTTCTTTAAAATTTGGAGCCCATAAAGATTAGCGGCGTATTCACTTCCAATCACAGCTACATTTTTTAGTTTCTTTTCACTTATCAGTTGAGCATTACCTGCAGTATTTCCAGTTTTTATTATTGAGATATTATTAAATTGATTCAGAAAATTTTTGCATTGGTTAATTGCTGTAGGATGAGACCTTATTTCTTTAATCTCATTTACATCTTGGCCCATTAATGCCATTAAATGATGGTTTACCTCTAGGTTTACCTCTGCTACAATATCTAAATTTGCTGTTTTTACTCTTGAACAATTGTTGTTAACATCACCAGCTAAACTGTTTTCTATAGCAATTATTCCATAAGGAGCTTCATCACTTTTGGAGCAGGTTTCTATTAGGGTTTGGAAGGACTCCATACAGTGTACTTTAATATCATTTCCAAAGTACTTTTGCGCTGCTAAATGGTGGAAACTTCCTTCTATCCCGAATATGGCTACTGGCTTATTAATCATTATTTTTTTTTTTAGGCATAAAAAAAGGAGTCTCACTACTGTGAGACTCCTTTGTATAATTCATTTCCTTTTTAACAATAGAGTCTCACCCGCTTCTTAAAGAAGAAGTAGTAAAAAAAGTAATAGAAGAAAGTGGTGAATTGTAAACTATTGTTTTTCATTCTAGTATAAGTAAAATTCTTTGCAATAAAAAAGGGCCTCTAGTGAGGCCCTCAATTTTATGTATAATATCTTTAGCCTCTAACTTTTGATTAGTGAAAAATAAAAGTAAAAATAGTATTTGTTTACACTTTTAGAGGACATTGCTTTTCTCTTTTAATATATAACTATGGCGCTAAGTAAATGGTTTTATTTTTAAATACAAAACATTGGTGAGTAAAAAATGTATTTTTTTCTTAAAAAAGGTATTATATTTTGTAAAATGGGCTTTTTCCAAATAAAAGTTCGGTGTTTGTGGTGCTTGTTTTTAGTGATCTTTTAGAATGAAATATTTATTATCGGTGTAATAGAGGTTAAAAAAGCCAATACCCCCGATTACATTCGTTGGATAATTGAAAGGTTCCTGGGTAGGTTCCACCAACCAATTGGCTTCATTATTTCGAAGCTCCAGGTATTTGAAATAATTCTCCGTTATATTAGAAATGCTGACTACAATGGTGTCCTTCCGCGAGAATTTAATATTAAGAACTTTAAAGCTTCCTTCAATAGATTTTCCAGATTGGTCATTATCTTTTATTAATTCTGTGTGCACCTTTGTCTTGCTAAAATTGTAATTATTGAAATTTGAAATTGCCTTTTGTACATTAATCATGTACCAATTAGTTCCTTTAAGATCTTCAAACTTATAATGAATGGATACAATGGTATCAAATTTTTCTTCAATCGTTGGGTAGGCCATGTCAAATGTAACTTTTGGTAATATTTGACTTTCGGAAGTTACAAAACGATTTCTTAAGGTGTCTCGGATTTGAAGTTTAAATGATTGAAAATCATTTAGCGTAATTTGGGGATGCCAATAGAATCCTTCCGACAAGTGTTTTAATGTATCTAATTGACCCCGAGTCTCTATTGTAGCTAATATACTGTCGAGAGAAAGCTGTTTGATTAATTCTTCAGAATCCTTAGGTTGAGATTCAAGCGCATCATAACTATTGGTAAGAAGTACTATTAACTGCTCATTATTATAGAGGTTAGAACTGACCACTATGTGATCATTTTCGGGAGTGCTAATATCAATAAACAGAGGTTCCGGCTCACAGGCGAGTAGAAGGATGATTAGATATAATCTATTGAAAGGTTTCAAATTCTCGATCTTTTATAATTGAAAGTTGAATGAAATGGAAGGTATTAGACCAAAAAGTCCTGGTTGCTCATATTGTAAACCTCCATCAGGTTTTTTAGTCACATTAATGGTATAAGGCATTGCTCGATTGTAAACATTATAGATGTTAATACTCCACTCTCCTTTAAACTTTTTCTGGGGATTAGTAAAAAACGAAAGGCTGAGGTCCATTCGATGGGAATCGGGTAATTTTACCCCATTTTTGCTGGTGTAAAGAGGGATAGTTTCTAATCCACCTATACCCGGAGTCAGAACCACATATTGTCCAGTTAAAGGGGTGAATCGGGCTCCCGATTGAAACTCCCACACAGCAGAAAAAGCCCATCTTGAATGAAATTTATAGGTTCCCGCAAGGGCAAAATTATGTCGACGGTCGTATCGAGCTGGAAAATTTTCCCCATGATTTATCTCGTCAAATTTTCTTTCAGAACGGGATAGGGTATAGGTGGCCCAAGTTGATAGTTTCTTCGCTTCCATTTTTAGCAAAAGCTCGAGGCCGTAAGCTATCCCCCAGCCCTGAACAATTATTTCTTCAATATTATTATTAAAGGTTAAATCCGTACCATCTTTAAAGTCAATTAACCTGTTCATATTTTTTAGATAAACAGCCATTCCGAATACTCCTTTAATCTTTGGAAACTTATATTGAGCCCCTGCGGTTACCTGATCTGCCACTTGTGGTTTTATGGACTCGGAAACAGGGTACCACAGATCTGTAGGTAAACTTAATTCGGTACTGGATACTCTGCTCATATTCTGAATCATCCTGGTATAGGAGGTTGAGAAATTTAGTCTTTCATTTACTTGGTAGGTAAGGTTAAGTCGGGGCTCAAATCCAATATAAGTTTTGTTAGTAACGGAAACGGAGGAGATTCTTAGGCCAGGGGATATGGTGATTTTTGACCATAGGTTATAGAAAATATGATAGTAAAGACCATTTTCAAGGGTAAAAAGGGTTTTGGCATTATTATCCGGAATGCTTGCAGCTAATCTTCCACTAGTGTTTACCTGATTTGGTTTAAATTGATAAAGTTTTAGTGATAACCCAAAGTCTGATTTTAGCCTATCGTTGTATTGATAGGTTAAATGATAACCCAAGTTGATATCATTTAAACTTGAATTTTGATTTATGTTACTGTCCTTGTATTGAAGCCAGGTTTTATGTTTATAAAGACTTCGTGTAAAAATAAGGTTGGAGAAAAAACGACTATTAATTATGTGTGTCCAATTTAATGATTGAATGCTGTTTACAAAACGAAAGTTAGAATGGTAATTTTTTCGTATATCATCATTGTACGCCTTAAGAACATCTGTAGATAAAAAATAACTAAACTTTATTCTGTTTTTATCGGAAGGAACAAATTCCGCGATTCCGCTTAAATCATAAAAGTAGTATGGTAAATCTTTGTTAATTAGCTTGATCACCTTATCAATATATGTCCGGCGAGCTGCAAGCTGCAGATGGAGCTTGTTTTTAAAAAGAGGTTGCCGGTAAGCTAGTCTGGAAGAAATAAGCCCAATTCCTCCCTTTATGGTGTAATCTTCTGCATCTGCACGTATACTTTCCACATCCAGTACCGAGGCCAAACGATTTCCATATTTGGCATGAAACCCCCCTTTTACAAGTTTTACTTGGTCAATTACATCAGGGTTAAATACTGATAGAAAGCTTAATAGGTGGGTGGGATTATAAACCACGGCATGATCAAGTAGTACAAGATTTTGATCAGCATCGCCTCCTCGGACAAACATATCAGAACCAGCCTCAATTCCTTTAGATATTCCTGGCATTAACTTTGTAAATGTGATGATATCTTTTTCTCCTCCAATGGAGGGCATGTTTTCGATCTGGCTTTGTTTTATGGTTACAGATTGTACGATATTAACTATTGAGCTATCCTCTTTTGAAGCTTTAATTTCTATGGAATTGAGTATTTCAATTTGTGGATGCAAATAGAAGTTTATATGGGTGTTTTCTTCATTTAGGAAAAGAGTAGTGTCTAGTTTCTGGAATCCTACAGCTGAAATGATAAGGTTCAGGCTGTCCTTTTTAGTTTTTATTTCATAGGCACCATCCAAGTTTGCAGTTGTTCCTGATTTTGAAAGTGGCCGATATATGTTAGCGAAGGGGATGGTTTGCTTATTTTCGGCATCATAAATTTTACCAATCATCTTCTTATTCTGGGCTTTAATAGAAAGGGTCCAAATTGATAAAAACGAAAACAGGACACATTTTAAAAGGAATGATTGCATATATGAATTTGTGAAATCGGATGGTCTGCTGGCCTGTGAAAATCACAAGAACACCCTGAGAATTTTACCCCTATCCTTTTAACCCCGTCCTAGCCGAAATGTTAATTTTGTATTCGGTGTGTGGCATTTTATTGGAAGTTGAAAGATTTTGGGGAATAAGTTGAGGTGAAGGAATTTTTTGTATTAGGAAGCTTTCTGTATTTATACTGAAAGAAGATAGGAATAAGAATATAAATGAATGGTGGTATGAGTTATAGATTTTATAAATCAATGGGGGAGCGGTCTTTTTTATATATTTACAGGTAAAATAATTGATTTATTTAAGATTTAGAAATGTTATGATTAGGATTTATCATAATCCCCGGTGTAGTAAAAGTCGTTTAACTCTTGGGTTATTAGAAGAAAAAAATATTAACGTAGAGGTGGTTGAATACCTTAAAACACCACCTACAGAGGAGGAGTTAAGGGCTATTTTGGATAAAATCGGAATAAAGGCAGAAAAACTTGTTCGTAAGGGGGAAGTAATTTTCAAAGATAACTTCAAAGGAAAAGTTTTAAGTGAGGAAGAATGGATAAAGGCCATGGTGCAATTTCCAAAATTAATTGAAAGACCTATTGTAATTAATGGGGATAAAGCAGTAATAGCTCGTCCTCCTGAAACAGTGAAAGAAGTGTTATGAAAATAAAAAAGAACGGTTCTAAACCCGTTCTTTTTTATGAAAATCTAAGAGCTTGTTTAAATATCTTGTTTTGAAACTAATATCAGACTTTTCAAAAAGCTATTTGCAGCCAATAGAAAATTTTTTTAGATGCTCTAAGCAGCCGCCTTTGCTGCTTTTAATGTCGTGTCAATGATTTTAGTTTTCTTACGGAGCTTGATAATTCCAATTTTATCAAATAGAAGAATAATTAAATAGGCAGGATCGATCTCATGCCATCTTACTCCTCCAAAATTGGCCCTGGAACCATAGGTGTGGTGATTGTTGTGATAACTTTCTCCAAACATTAAAAAATCGAAAGGTAGAAAATTTTTAGAAGTGTCACTTACTTTGAAATTAATATATCCAATTATGTGAGCAAACCAATTTATGATTGCCCCATGTACTGGAGACATTAAATATACAAAGGGTAGCAGTAAGTACATCCATGGGGAAGTAGCAAATTTCATAAAGAAAAGTGTATATAAAACGCCCCAGGCTAAACGAGTTAAATTATGGGAAGCAAAGCGATCAAATTTATGCCATTCGGGTAAATCCTTTGTGAATTTTTTGTCAAGCTCAACTCTTTGGTTAAATATATTTGTATACCTTTTGTACGTAAGCCACATCATGTGGAAAAGGTTTTTAGAATACATAGGTGAATGAGGATCTTTTTCAGTGTCTGCATAGGCATGATGCATTCTGTGCAAAGCTCCATAAGCATAAGCACTTAGGTAGCTGGATCCCTGAAATATAAAGGTCAGAAAATAAAATACTTTTTCCATTCTTTTTGACATAGTGAAAGCCCTGTGGGCTGAATATCGATGAAGAAAAAATGTCTGAAAGAATAAGGACAAATACCAATGTGCAATGAAGAATCCAATAATAATCATACGAATAGTTTAATCTTAATTTTGATTTTGCTTTATCTATAATCTTTAAGACAACTTGAGTTTAATTTTGTGACAGATTTTCTTCAGATTTTTTATTTTATTTAGACCGTTAGAGTTCTTTTTGATTATTCTTAGTCTTGGGGAATGGTTACTTGTTATAGGTCAGAGTTTTATTTGTATTTATTTTTTTGTGAAAGTATTTAACTTTTAAAACTTATTTCCTTCCTTACTTAATACTCCTTCTATTCCCATGGCTGTTTCCAGTTTTCTTTGCTGTTCTTCCTTTAATTTTACTTTTTCTTTTAATATTTCTGTGAAATACCAACTTTTGTTTTAAGATTATTTTCAATTGCTTTAGTTTCTTTAATTAAGGAGGGACATTTGGAGTAAGGTGCTTTATTAATAACCATTAATAAAAATCAGATAATAGTCGGTAGGTGGTGATTTGAAACTGCTTTTCTCGACTTATTGTATTTATTTTTAAAGTGAAGGTAAATATTTATTATTCTTTATGAGGATTAATGCTCTTGCTATTTCGCTTGCTTTAATTTTTCTCAGCATCAGCTGTGGAAATAATCAGAGCAAGAGAGAATACATAGTGCAAACCTCTGAGGAGAAAATATTAAAATTTAAGCTGGAACTGATAGCGGATCGTTTAATTTCCCCTGTGGGGATGGCCAATGCTCATGATGGTTCTGGAAGGATTTTTATAATAAGTCGTCCTGGAAAAATATTTGTAATTAAAAATGGTAAAGTATTAAAGGAACCATTTTTGGATGTTGCCAAAAAAATGGTCCCCATAGATAACCGTAAAACAGAAAGAGGTTTATTGGGATTGGTTTTTCACCCTCAATATAAAACTAATGGTCGTTTTTTCATTTACTATAGTGCTCCCTCAGGTGTAGAAGAATCTGACCATAGGACAGTGCTTGCAGAATATAAGGTATCTGCAAAGGATCCGGATATTGCTTTCGAAAAGGAAAAAATAATTATGTCTATTGAGCAGCCGGAACAAAATCATAATGGCGGTCAAATGGCTTTTGGACCTGATGGCTTTTTATATATTGGATTAGGGGATGGTGGAGGAAAGGGAGATCCACATGGTGAAATTGGAAATGCCCAAGATATGACCAATCCCCTGGGAGCTATTTTAAGAATCGATGTAGATCATGGCAATATGATCCCCTATGCTATTCCTAAAGATAATCCTTTCATCAATACTCCGTATTTACATGAGATTTGGGCTTATGGTTTCCGTGACCCCTCTGGCTTATCATTTGATCGGGAAAGTGGAAGGCTTTATTGTGGAGATGTGGGAAGAAGTAGGTATGAGGAAATTAATTTGGTTGAAGCTGGCAAAAACTACGGTTGGAGGGCAATGGAAGGAAGACAAATCTTTGATCAGGCACTGTACGGAATGGGAAGGTCAGGCCAATTTGAATTTCCCATTTTTGCATTTTCCCATCGATTGGGGAAAAGAGTAGTAGGAGGGTTTGTTTACAGAGGAAAGCGGTACCCTGAAATCTATGGGAAATATTTTTTTGGAGTATCCAAAGGAAGAATTTTCTTCCTTGAGGAGGATAGGGGAGGTCTATGGTTTGCTGTTGAAGCTTTTTTTGAAGGGTTTAATTTAGAAAAGGGGAAGGAAAAATTAAATAGTTTTGGTGAAGATGAAGAAGGCGAATTATACTTAATCACTCAACGATACAGAGGTGGTTACAATAGCACCGGAAAACTTTTTCGGTTGGCAGTGGTAAAATAAGCTGTGAATTTCTATTTCCTGGGAAAAGGCAACAGGAAACATTGAAATTCCTGTTGCCTTTAATTAGTAGCTAGTCCCGTAAGAGGCCACTTCTTTTTAATAAAGCTTTAACAGAAGGTTCTTTCCCTCTGAAACGTTTATATAAAGTCATTGGGTGTTCGCTTCCGCCCGCTGAAAGTATATGATTTCTGAATAAAGTGGCCGTATCTTTATTGAAAACTCCAGTTTCCTGGAAAAATTCAAATGCGTCAGCATCCAAAACTTCAGCCCATTTATAACTGTAATAACCAGAGGAATAACCACCTTGGAAGATGTGGGCGAAGGCGCAGCTACTATTGGTTTCTTTTACTTCAGGAAGTAGGTTGGTTTCTTCAATTGCCTTCTGCTCAAATTGAGATACGTTGCCAATTTTTTCGGGATTATTTTGATGCCAAGCCATATCAAGTTTGGCAAAGCCTAATTGACGTAGAGTGGCAATACCTTCATTAAAATTGGCACTTTCTTTAATACGTTTTATCATTTCTTCAGGAATTTTTTCTCCTGTTTGGAAATGATGTGCAAATAAATCCAAACATTCTTTCTGGTAAACCCAATTTTCCAGTACCTGCGAAGGTAACTCGACAAAATCCCAGTAAACATTAGTTCCTGTTAAACTTTGATATTTTCCATCAGCTAATAAGCCATGTAAGGCATGACCAAACTCGTGAAAAAGGGTGGTAACCTCATTGAATGTAAGTAAAGAGGGCTCACTTTCTGTTGGTTTGGTGAAATTGCATACGATTGAAATATGTGGTCTCTGATCCAATCCATCTTCTTTTTTTTGCCCTCTATAGGAAGTCATCCATGCACCTCCTCTTTTCCCCGCTCTTGGAAAAAAGTCGGCATAAAAAAGGCCGATTTTTTTTCCTTCAACCCCATGTTCTACCTCATAGACTTTTACATCCTTGTGGTAAACCGGAATAGATTGGTTTTCTTTAAAAACCAGGCCATATAATTTTCTAGCCGTCTTAAACACCCCATCTATTACTTTTTCTAATTGAAAATAGGGCTTCAAGGCTTCGTCATCTATGGAATATTTTTCCTTCTTTAATTTTTCCGCATAGTAAGTCATATCCCATCGCTGAAAGTCAGTTAAGTCATCTTTCTCTTTTGCAAATTGTTTAAGCCTTTCCAATTCCTCCTTAGCAATTGGTTTTGCATAATTTAGGAGCTCATCCAGGAATTGATTGACTTTTTGAGGGGATCCTGCCATTCTTTCTTCCAACACAAAATCTGCATGGGAGGAATAACCCAGGAGCTTTGCTCTTTCACTTCTGAGTTTAACCAGTTTTAAGACATATTTTTGATTATCCAATTCATCATCTTTAAATGAACGGGAACCAAAAGCTTTAAATAAGTGCTTTCTTAATTCTCGGTTCTCAGAGTAGGTCATAAAAGGAATGTAACTTGGATAATCCAGGGTAATTATCCAGCCTTTATCTTTTCCTCGATTTTTAGCTTCCAATGCTGCGGCTTCAATAAAACCTTTTGGTAACCCCATAAGATCTTTTTCACTTTCCAAATAGAGCTGAAAATTATTGGTTTCCTTTAACAGGTTTTCTCCAAATTTTAAAGATAGCTGTGAAAGTTCTTTATCTATTTCACGTAGTGTTTTTTTGTCCTCATCTTTCAGATTCGCGCCGTTTCGAATAAAGCCTTTATAAGTCTTTTCAATTAACGTTTGTGACTCTACATCTAACTCAAGATGCCCTTTTTGTTCATAAACAGCCCTTACTTTTTCGAATAGCTGTTGGTTAAGAAGAATATCGTTACTGTATTCTGTAAGGATAGGAGAAAACTCTTGAGCAATTTTTTGTATCGTATCATTAGTTTCTGCTGAATTAAGGTTAAAGAAAATGCCTGAAATCACATCTACTTTTTCCCCACTTCTTTCCAATGATAAGATGGTATTATTAAAATCAGGTTCTTTTGGGTTATCTACGATTTCCTGAATTTTTCTCCTACTAATCTCAATCGCTTTTTTTAGCGCAGGTAAAAAATGTTCTTCTTTAATTTTATCAAATGGAACAGCCCCGAAAGTCGTATCAAATTTTTCAATTAAAGGGTTCATATGTTGGTTTATTCTGTTGGTATTTATTGAATTTAGTTGGATAGACATGCATCTTCATTTTGGTTTTCCTTTGGAATTGTCTATCCTAAAATGGTTCTTTAAGAAAACTCTTTCTCCTATTTGTAGGCCAATTTTGGGAGTAAAGATAAGTTAGTATAGCTATAATAGCGAGTATGGCCAAAGAGAATAATTTTTCTTGAGCCAAACAAAAAAGAGAAAGCCTAATGAATAATTTTTTGGAACAACTAGAAAGTCAAATACTAGATGATTCTATCTATTGGTTTGTTCTTAATGGAAGCTTTCCTGCCTGTTTAATTCTAAAAGAAAAGGTCGGCTTTAATAGTTATTTCTTAAAATTAATAATAAAGCAAGACCCAATTCCAAAAGCACTTTCACACCAAACTTTGCCGTTCAGCTCTTCTACATATTTTTTAACGATGGAAAGCCCAAGACCCGTGGAACTTTCTCCCGCTGTAGGTATATTGCTTAATTTTTGAAATTTCCCAAATAATTTGGGTAATTCATCCTCTCGAATACCGGGTCCTTCATCCTTTATTTCAAATCGGATTAGCTCCTGATTTTCTTCCAGTTTTATGGATATTTTTTTATTTAGAGGGGAGAACTTTATGGCATTTGAAATTAAGTTTTCAAGAATTTGGGTAAGGTAATTTGGGTCGGTATGAAATAATACGGGGTCTAAATCAAGACTTAAATTTAGGTGCTTCATTTTAAGCCTTTCATCAAATTGACGACAAACACTCCTTATAATTTGGTGGAAGGGAGTTTCTTCTAAATCTAGATTTATTTTTTTTGCTTCGATTACCCTAAGATCTAAAATACGATTAATCATATTATCCATTCGGTTGAGGGCTTTCTTCATATGGTTAATGTAGTCCATATGTTCTGAACTTATTTCTTTTTTATCAGAAATAAGTAGTTCAACCATGGTTTGGGCACTTGTTAATGGGTTTCGTAGGTCATGAGCCACGATACCAATAAGGTGGTTTTTTTCTTGATTTAGTTCTTCAAGTTCTTTGTTCTTTTCTTCGATTTCCTGCTTTTGGAAACGGATGTTTTCATTTGCTGTTCTTAAATGGGAAGTTTGTGCTGCTAAGCGCTCATATGCCCTGGTGTTTTCCACTGCTATTTGTGCATAGGTGGCTATGTTTCTCAAAACCGTCACTTCATACTCCTGAAAAGCATCTTTTTGGAAGCTTTGAACAGAAATTACTCCTATAGTCCTATCCTTCAAAATTAGTGGAAGATAAATCAGGGATTGGGGAACATCGCCAGCTTTCGGAGGTAAATGTTTATCGATAAAATTTTCCTTCTCTTTTTCATAGTCGTTGATGAGAATTTCGTTTTTGTTTTTGAAACAATCTACGGCCAGCCTATTTTTTTCATCTAACTGAAAGGAAAAGTCTTTTAACCGGGTGCCATTTTCAATGGCCCCATGAAAATTTATGGAATTTGACTCCTTGTCATGAATTCCTATTGCAAAGCTAGAACCATCCATGAGGTTATTGACATTTTCATAAATGGTATAGATAATTTTTTCAACTGAAAGACAGGTGGTGATCTCCTTACCAATTTCGCTTAATGTTTCAAGGGTATGATTAGCTTCTTCTAATTGTTTGGATTTGACCAGAATTTCATTCTTTTGTCGAACAACCTCACTGGTTTTTTCTTTGACAAGAAATTCCAGTTCTTTCTTTTTAGACTCAATATTATTGATTCTAAGGCGCACAATTCCATAAATGATGGTTAAAAGAAGGAGCAAAATGCTTGCTTTGAACCACCATTGGGCCCACCAGGGTTGTGAAATGGAAAAATGATAAGTGATGGGCTCTTTTGTCCACACTCCGTCATTGTTGGCTGCTTTGATCAGCAATGTGTAATTTCCTGCAGGTAAATTGGAATAGACAACTTCGTTTTTGTCGGATACTGGTGACCAATCCTGGTCTAAGCCTTCAAGTTTCCATTGAAAATTGATTTTTTCAGGTGCTCTATAACTAAGTGCTTCAAACTCAAATGACAAATGATTCAAATCATAGGGAAGCTTAAGATTTTGTGGGAGATTTGACCAATTTTGAAATCCACTATGGTATTGCCTTTTTCCCTCACTTGTCCAATCTATATCCTTATAAAAAAGTTTGAGGTTCTTGAAATGAAGCATAGGTGGGATAAGGTTAGCTTCTTTTTTTCTGGGGATATATTTCATGGCCCCTTTAATGGTTCCAAACCATAGATTTCCCTCTTGGTCCTTTAGGTTGGCCATTCCGTTGTTTTCAATTCCAATGAATCCATCTTCCACTCCGTAGTTTGTGATGTTCGTTACCTGACCCAATGAATCTAAGGTGATTTTGTCTACCCCATTTTGGGTGCCAGCCCATAAGTTTCCCTCCTTATCTTTTAAAATAGAATAGATATTATCTGAAGTCAGCCCATCCTCAGAAGTTATATGTTTAAAGGTTTTACCATCAAAAAGGGTAATTCCTCCTCCATAAGTTGCGAACCAAATTTGATTATAATCATCCTCAGTTATTTGTAAAACAATGTCATTTTTCAGTCCATGAGCCTCATCATATTTTTTAATTTTCCAATCGCCTAAATCTTCGGGGGATTTTTCTTTAATCCAAGGTTGAAATCGGTAATTTAGCAATCCACGGAGATAAACTGCACCCCATAAATTTCCTTTGGAGTCTTTATATAGGGTTCGAATATTATTGGGTAGTAGGCTGTCTCCTTTTTGACTAATAGTTTTTGTTTTCTCTTTATCATAAAGGACGATGCCCTGTCTGTTTGTGGCGAATAGGAATTGATTTCCTTCTCGAATCATATCATTCACGCCGGTATTCCTTATTAAACCATATTTTTGGTTTACTTTGCTGAAATTTTTCCCCTTGTACTCCCACAATCCTCCCATTGTGGCAATTAGTAAATTACCGTTTTCTAATTCAATGAATTTTCTTACTAACCCTATCCTTTGTTTTTGGGGAATTCTGGTTACCATTTTTTCTCCATCATATTCAATTACTTCCCCAATGGTAGTTCCAAACCAGTAGTGCCCTTTGGAATCCTGAAAAATGGCCCGAATCATTTCAGAAGGTAAGCCATCTTTAGCTTGGTAGGCAATGAAATGATCTATATTATACTTTATTATTCCAGCCCCATTAGTACTGAACCAAATATTTCCTTCATGGACTTCTAAAATACCATTTACCATATTGGACGATAGACCATTTTTCTCGTTAAAAAGGTGAAAATTTTGCCCATCCCACTTATAAACCCCTATTCCTTCAATACTTATCCAGTAATGCTCATTATTATCCTGTATAATGTTATTTACCCGGAATGGTACCTTCATTTGAGGGAGGTTGAATTCCCGTAGTTCATTTTTATGTAAGGTGTAGATTGTATTTGGTTTTTTATAACTTACCAACCATAGGCGGTTTTCTTTATCTTCAAAAATGGGGTAAAGTAAGAATTTTTTTACCTCAGGATAGTAATTTATGGGAGAGGGTTTTAATTCTGTTCCGTCGAATTCAAAATATCCTTTTTCTGTGGCGATATAGACGATGCTATTATTTCTTGTAAAATACCCTCGAAATTCATTGTTTTTATTTATTTCCGGGTATTGTTCTGCGAAATTTTTTATATTTCCTTTTTTGTCCAATACAATTATTTGAGAGGAATTTTTTGTTTTCTCATGGGCTTTGTGTATCCAAATATTTCCTGATTTATCTTCCCATAGATTTCCTAAGAAGTCGGCTCTTATGTTGGGAGCCACTTGCAAAAAATCTCTTCCATCATAGCTGTTTATCCCATTCTCGGTGGTTATCCATAAATTCCCTTTGGAGTCTTCCATTAAATCGAAAATTATGTTACCAGAAAGTCCATCCTTTTGGGTGTAGGTTTTAAATTCTTGGCCATTAAACTTAGAAAGGCCTCCTCCGTTTGTTCCTATCCACAAATGCCCTCGGCTATCTTGAATAAAAGCTGATACCTGAGATTGTGGTAAGCCTTCCTCCAGAGAATAACTTTTAAAGTTATGCTGTTGACAAAAGCACGATAGTGTTAATAGGAGAAGCAATAAAGTTGCAGCAGTTCTTTTTAGCATTTTACTCTGTTTGATGGATAGCAATTTATAAAACCAATTATTTAAAAGGGGAAAAAATAAAATGTTTTTGTTCCTTTTTTTAATATAAATTTATTGAGAAATATATGAGTTTAAACATTATTTAATGGTAATCCTTTTATTTTGAGTTTTTTAGAGGGTAAAATTTTATTCTTAGTGAATTCACTGATTTTAATATGGATTTTAACCTTTTCTTGAAAAGGGGATAAGGTTGATTATTATATTAGGTAATAGAGGGATTGGCCTGAAAATATATTATTTGAATATCTGCATTTGGTGGGAATTGAACAATACTTCTTTGGGAAGGTTATTGTTGGGTGGTGTAGGTTGGAATTATCTTAATTTAAGAATAATGAATTACAAATTATTGGGAAGGAGTGGAATTAAAGTTTCGGAATTATGTTTGGGAACAAATACTTTTGGTACCTCATGGGAGATGGGGATTGGCACGGATAAAAAAGAGTCAAGAAGAATCTTTGATTATTACGTTGATCATGAAGGTAATTTCATTGATACGGCCATAGTTTATGAGGATGGACAAAGTGAAAGTTATTTAGGTGACTTTATGAAGGGAAAAAGAAGTCAGGTGGTTTTGGCCACAAAGTATTCTTTTGGGCTTTATTCCTTAAATAAATCTTTAATTTCAAAGGACCCCTCCTTTATTGGGAATAGCCGAAAGAGCCTGGTTCAATCAGTAGAACATAGTTTACAAACACTAAAAACAGATTATATAGATTTGTTGTATGTCCACTTTTGGGATAGTACGACAGAGGTTGAAGAGTTGATGCGTTCTCTAGAATATCTTTGTCAATCTGGTAAAATTTTAGCCATTGGCTTTAGTAATACCCCTTCATGGGTTATTGCCGAGGCCAATACTTTGGCATGCTGTAGAGGATGGAGCCCCATTTCGACAATTCAATTAAAATTTAACTTATTGGATAGGGAAGCGGAAAGGGAATTCTTCAAATTGGCCGCTAAACATCAAATTAGCATAGTAAGTTGGGGATCTCTGGCATACGGACTACTTACAGGGAAATATTTTCAAAAGGAAAAAATAAAAGAGCCCACTCGTTTTGAGCAAGATAAATTAAAACTATCCGAAAAAGAAACTGCCATAATTAAAGAAGTGATAAAAATAGCGGAAGAATTAGGTTGTAAACCTCTTCATGTTGCCATAAACTGGTTACGAAAGATAAATAAGAATTTAATACCTGCTGTTGGAGCTCGGAATGTTTCTCAAATAAAAGAAACCTTGGATTGTTTGCGGTATAATCTAAGTGAGGAGCAATTTCAAAAATTACAGGCCCTAAGTACTCCACCTAATCAAAATGTATACCCCTATGATTTTATAGAAGGCGAAGGGTCTCAACGCTCAATGTTCGGGAAATATTTTGGAAAGATTGATTTTTGAGGTTTAAATCCATAGCAAATAACCCAGAAATCATTTTCCCATAGATAATTAGTAATTTGAGGTGTTTGGAACCCTATGTAAAATGGAAAGGGCAATATCCAAAATTTTCCCCTATCTACTTTTAACTACTATCCATTAACAATTATCTAATCCCTACACCTTGTTTGGTTCCCTTTTTAATTTTTCCTACCTTAGGCCCAGAATTAAGGTTCTTCTTTTGTAGATGAAAAGGGAATTCGGTGAAAGACCGGAGCTGTACCCGCAACTGTAAACTTTATTAATTTCTTTGTAAATAAGTCACTGTCAAGTAGGATGGGAAGGCACAAAGAAAGAAGTGAGCCAGGATACCTGCCTTTATTCGTGAACCAACGCTTTCGGGATAAAAGTGTTTGGCAAACGGATTTTTATCTTTTTGCATACCGATTTTCCCGGAGCATATTCATTTATCTTTTAATGAAAAGAATTGTATGCTCTGTAAATTGTTTATTTTAAGGCCTTTCTTTTTTTTACACTTAGAGCTGGTGTTTAACTGCTTTTTAAGGGTGGGAAATGTTTTCTACTTCTGGCATTCCATTT
>NZ_SMMB01001236.1 GCF_009711365.1 Xanthovirga aplysinae
TTTGTTATTTTAATATTTTAAGGCATTAAGCTGATTAATTTCCATCAAGGTATTTTTCTCGCCTGAGGTCCTATTCCTCGAATTATGTCCCATTTGCTTTTTATCTTTGCATAACGGTTAGGTTAATGATAGAGGTCGATAACCTTGCTTTTTAATCTTTCAAATAAAACGAACGCTGAAGTGGTTTTTCGTTATTAATTTTACCACGGGAACTGGCTTCAGTTTTTTACCAATAATTGGCGGTAGTTCAATTTCCATTCTTAGGAGGTAATATTTCTATTAGCTCTTTTTCTCCATTAAGTAGATAGTAGGCAATAAACTTCATGGGTTCTTTGTTCGAATAATTGTCAAAATGGGCAATAGGAGTTTCGGCAGGTTCAAAAAAGGCATCTCCGGCTTTTAATACCTTTGGGGATTCTCCTTCAACCTGGACCAAACAACTCCCCGATACAATATATCCCACAACTGGACAGGGATGTTTATGATATATTCCTTTTTGTCCTGCTTCAAACTCAATTTCTACTACCTTAATAGAGGAAAAGGTTCGCATTCCGACGTTGGCGTTTAATAGATTATTTCTGTGAATCTGGTTTTGAGCATTTGCTTTCATAAATAGGGTAATAAAGATTATTAAAGATAAATAGCGTTTCATAGAGCCTTTGGATATTCCCATAATGAATAGTTTTTTATTTGTGGCTCAAAACTACAAGACTATTCTCTGCTATTCATTGATGTAGGTTAAGGATTTGATCCTGCTCAAAGATTCTGGCTTTATGCCTAAATAGGATGCAATATGGTACTGAGTGACTAATTGTTCTATTTGAGGATAGGTTTTTAGGAGTAACCTATACCGCTCTGTGGCTGAATCTGTTAATAAAGAAGTTTCCCTTTGGCATTTTTTAATAAATAAGGTATCGGCTAGGTACTTCCCAAACAAGTACCAATCTCCTGTGCTTTTTAATAATTCACTGTAATCTTTATATGGAATGATATAGATGGTTGTGTCAGCTAATGCTTGAAGGTTTCCTTTTGATGGCATTTGGGTAAGAAAACTTGTATAAGAACTTACAAAAGAACCTTGTAAATAGATATCTATGTTAAATTCATCTCCATCCTTCTGAACATAGGAACGTAAAACTCCTTCCTGAATAAATCCAATAAATGAGCAAATATTCCCAGCTTTCAATAGGAAATCTTTTTTTTTAAGATAGACTTTCTTTAATACTTTACTCAAATTGAGGTAATGCTCCTCTTGAAGCCCAATCTTGTCAATCAATATGTCTCTAAAATTATTCATTATGTTGTGAAGTTTTAGGTTCTGACTAAAGGCAAATTATCAGCTTTCATTCTTTTCAAAAGTAGACTTTTAGACCGAAAGAAATGAATAGGGTTTTGATTATAGGCGATTTTCTAGCCCATCCACACTAGTTCTAACCCCATAGCACCTGTTTCCTTAAAAATTAAAGTAAAGTTCCTATTATCTCTGAAATAGGGAAATAAAAGGCAGGAATTTCTATTTCAAAAACTGCTTGTACTATTTATTATGGTGGGTTGGAAAATAGTGGACATAATTATAAACCTGTAGAATATATTATTCCTTGTATTGGTTATGTTTCCCCTTCTCATTAGCCTACTATTATCAAGTTTAATTGATAAAAACTCTTTTTATTTTTTTACACAGGCAACTGTTTAGAGGGTTCTTTCCGTATCGGTGTCAAAAATAAATTATTTCAAAAATTGTTTCACCAAAATAAAACGAAAATGGTAAAGAAAATTTTAGCAATGGTCCTATCTCTGGCTTTGTTTACTGCTTGCCAGGATGAAGAAGTGGTTTCTGATAATTTGGACGAGGTAACAGTAGACGAGATTAGTGCTGCAAGCTTGCCATCCAGTTCAATAGCGTTTATTGAAGAGAATTTTGTTGGGGAAGTGGTTACTTCAGCCTATGTTCTTTCAGATGAAGAAAGCACTAATTACGAAGCTTTCTTGACTGACGGAATGAATCTTGTTTTCTCTTCGGACGGCAGTTTGGAAGGTTTTGGTGAAGAGGCCTCTCTGGTGGATTGTGGTGGAAGACTTCACAGACTACATGGAAACCGGTTTGGCGACCACCGACCTCCAAATGCAGCAGAAGTAAACCTAGAGGATTTGCCTGCTAATGTAGCGGATTATCTGACGACAAATTATCCTGATGGTACACTTTTGAAGGCGATATTCATCGACCACGAAGATGTTACCCAATATCATATGCTTATTCGTGAGGTGGGGGCCGTGATCTTTGATGTGGACGGAAATTTTCTTCAGGTAAGGGAACGTCCTGAAAGGACTTGCGGTGATTTTGTGGCCTTGACTGTCGAAGAATTGCCAACTGCAGTGACTGATTACATTATTGAAAATTACCCTGAAAATGAAATTTTACGAGCGAGAACGGGTACACGTGATGAGGTAGTTGAAATACATGCCTTAGTAGAAGGAGTTGGAGCTTTGATTTTTGATGAAAATGGTATTTTTTTGGAGTTGAAAACTTGTGGAATGGATCGTTAACCGTTATGTTTTCATCAAAGCATGCCGGGAATTGTAAGATTCTCGGTATATTTTCCTCAACAAATGAGCATGACAGAAGATCTATTAGAGCTAATTGAAGGGTGTAAATCAAATTGCAGAAATGCACAAGAAACGCTGTACAGAAAATATTATGGGTACGCCATGAGCATTTGCTTATTGTATTCAAAAACCAGGGCGGAAGCAGAAGAAATAGCACACGATGGTTTTTTGAAGGTGTTCTCCAAAATTAAACAATACGATGCGAATTTTGGATTTAAGAGTTGGATAAGGCGCATATTCATAAACAGTGCAATTGACTACTTTAGAAGGAATAGAAAACACTACGAACATGATGACCTCGAGGAGGCCAGAGGTATGGAGAGTTTTAATGACAATGCCATCGATCAATTAGCTGCCCAGGAAATTATGCTCCTAGTTCAAGACTTATCCCCTTCATATCAGATGGTATTCAACCTGTATGTAATGGAGGGGTATAAGCACCATGAAATAGCAGAGCAATTGGGGATAACAGAAGGGACATCGAAATCTAATTTGGCGAAGGCCAGAAATAAATTAAAGCTAGCATTAAGTCATATGACATCTTAAGGGAGGGATTATGGAAAACTTTGATAAAAAAATACAAAACAAACTGTCTTCCTATCGAAGTGAGGAAACCCCCAGTGACGCTTCGGTGGAGAAAATGCTGAGCAAGTTGGATCAGGTATTGCCGAAGGAAGACAAAGTGAAACCAATTTCTACTTTAAAAGAGAAAAAATCATCTCTTGGGCTTATTTATAAGCTTGTTGCTTCTGTCACCATTTTCTTTTTGATGTTTTATACCACTTATAGATGGAATGAAATGTCCGTTGTAGTAGGAAATGCCGCACATAAAGTATGGATACTTCCTGATGGATCGAAAGTGAAAATCAACGCCGGTTCAGAGCTTCGTTACAATAAATTATTATGGGTTTTTGAGCGAAAGGTAACATTAACGGGAGAAGCCTTTTTTGAAGTTAAGAAAGGGGAGAAGTTTGTAGTTGATTCTGAATTAGGAACCACACAAGTATTGGGAACTAGTTTCAATATTTTTGCAAGAGTAAAGAGTTATGAAGTCAGGTGCAGTACAGGTAGTGTGAGAGTGACCTCTAAAAGTACAAATGACCAAGTACTTTTAAAGCCAGGTGAAGGGGTAACATTTAAAACACAATCTCTTCAACCATTTGAATTTGATGTTGCTAACGATAAAGACTGGCGAAAAGGAGCTTTTTTCTTCGATGAAACAATCTTTGAAAGTGTAATTGCAGAGCTGGAAAGGCAGTATAATGTAGAGATTAGCTATCCAAAGGATTACGCTAACCTTTTATATTCGGGATACTTTGATAATCAGAATTTGGCAAAAGCATTGAAACTTGTTTGTGAACCGGTGGGGCTTGAATATCAACAAAAGGGCAAAAAAATCAAGTTTACTGCTTTAGAGTAATGATGCTGCTAGGTTTTGGTTAGAAAATTTGTTTACTGTTAATGATTGAATAGGAAATTTGCTTTATGGGTTTAGGTAATGCCTGTTTTGATTTGTCAATTATGATATCTATTTAATTAGTATTATTAATGAAATAATTGTTTTTATTAATAATGTTTTAGTTGTAAAGGTCAATATTGCTATTATTGTACATGAGAATTGGAATTTTTCTTATTGTATTTATTCTTGCTTTTTGGCCAATTTTAATGTTTGGCAATGATCGTTTTGTGATCAATGAAGATTTCAGGAATACTCCACTTAGAGAAGTACTGCATACACTTAAGGACAATTACCAACTAAAGATTGCCTTCAGTGATAAGTTTGTTCGTGATATTGAAATCAATACACTTGTCAATAACCTTAATGTACATGATGCGTTCAACAAAATTCTGGAAAGTACAGGGCTGACTTTTGAATTGATTGATGATAATACCGTCATTATTAAAAGAAGGAAAAAGAACGAAATTGAAAAGCCCAGCAGTTTTGTGTTATCGGGGGTCGTTAGTGATGCTAATACGGGTGAAAGCTTACCTTATGCATATGTTTGGGTCGAACCTGACAACAAGAATATTTTGACCAATGTAGAAGGGTATTTTTCTATTCCTAATGCCAATTCATCTACCCAACTGAGGGTGTCGTATTTGGAATATAACGATACATTGGTGACTATAACTGACCAATATCAAAAGAGGCGATTACATATTCATTTAAAACCCAGATTGGTAGAATTAGAAGAGGTGGTGGTGTCTTCTGAGGTGGACAATTTTAAAGCAGAGATACAAGCGGGCAAGATTACCATGAATCCCAAAATGGCATTAAGAACTCCTTCCAATGGAGAAGCAGATGTTTTTAGGGCTTTGCAGCTTTTGCCAGGCGTAAATGCCACCAATGAGGTTTCTTCAAGCCTAAATATTAATGGAGGGACCTCTAATCAAAATCTGGTCTTATTTGATGGTTTTACAGTGTACCACGTAGATCACTTCTTCGGATATCTTAGTGCATTCAATCCGGTGGCCATAAAGTCATTAAGACTATATAAGGGAGGATTCCCCAGTAAATATGGTGGACGTGTATCCAGTGTGGTGGATATTTCGGGAAAAGATGGTAATAGGTATAAGACCAGCGGGTCATTAGGGCTTAATTTATTGAGTGTGAATACCACATTGGAAGTGCCACTCTCTAATAATGGTACAACCTTATTTTTTTCAGGAAGACGTTCGTATACTGATAAATTGGGCTCTTCTTTGTTTAATAATATATTCGACATCTTTAAAAGCAGTATTATAGAAGATCCCCTTGGGGCGAGACAACCTAGATCTCGCACAACTGAAAGCGAGCTCGTTCCCAATTTTTATTATTCCGACCTTAATCTAAAATTTTCCACAAAAGTAGGTCCCAAAAATCACTTATGGTTTAGTTTTTACAATAGCAAAGATGTACTGAATTATTCACAATCAACGCAAAGCAATTTCAGGGACACCCTAAATGTTGCTACGGAGGACCTAGGTTTTATTGAATGGGGAAATATAGGGTCTTCCTTAAATTTATCTAGACAGTGGAATAGTAAACATTATTCAAATATGCTGTTTTCTTATTCTTTTTATGAAAGTGACTTCAAAAAACAATCAAATAGTATAAATAGATCTGCTACATTGGGAAAGTTTGAGACCAATGCAAGTCAAGACCAATATAATAATATTGAAGACCTTACTTTTAAATTCGATCATGAATGGGAGTTGAGTAATTCAAATAAACTGGAAACTGGATTATTGACTTCCTTATATTCTAATCAATTTGGGTATGAGGCAGACGGTTTGGTGTTAGTCGATAAAATTGAAGATAATAAATGGCTGTTTTCCCATTACCTACAAGGCACTTTTTCTTTAAATTCCGCTTTTTCTTTGAGCCCTGGAATTCGAAGTAGTTATTTTACAACCACTGACAAGTTATACTTTGAACCAAGGTTGTCTTTTAATTATCGCCTTAATGAATTTTTTCAGTTCAAGGGAGCTACAGGTTTATACTATCAGTTTATTAACCAATCTAATACAAAAAATGTGCTAGAAGGCAGCCGTGATTTCTGGATTTTAGCAAATGATACCAATGTTCCGGTTCAGCGTTCCTGGCATGGTCTTTTGGGTTTTGAATACAACAAAGCTGGGGCAACAATTTCACTTAATTACTTTCAAAAGGAATTTGATGGATTATTGGAATATGCCTTTAAAAATGGTGCTTTGCTAAGCCAGTTTGAAGAGGAAAATCGAATCTTTGCAGTTGGGAAAGGTAGTTCTAAAGGGGTGGAGTTTATGGTCAAAAAGGATTTTGGAAAGTTCAGTAGTTGGGCTTCTTATACTATAGGCCAAGTTATACATAGGTTTCCCAAAATTAATGATGGAAAAAGCTTTTTTGCTGACCATGACCAACGGCACGAATTCAATTGGTTGGGGATTTACAGATTAAATCGCTTTGAGTTTTCGGCCACCTGGATTTATGGTTCTGGGAAACCCTATAGTTTAGTTCGGGGGGTGGAAACACGAAATAGTTCAGACAATAGGGGGCCTGCTATTAGCTTTCTGAAGGTGACAGATAGAAACGTATTACGATTGCCTACCTACCATCGACTCGACATTAGTGCCAAGTATACTTTTAATTTAGATAAAGCAAAGGCAAACATTGCCTTAAGCGTTTTCAATCTTTACAATCGAGAAAATTTTTTGGATACAAGGGTTTCAGTGCTAGCACCCAGAGATTCCAGAAATAGGAGAGATCCCATTATAAATACCTCTATGGTTCCACTTTTAGGGATTACTTCTAATTTATCCTTTGGTATCGAATTTTGAAAAAGAAAAGATTCTCTTTCTGTTTTTTGCTAAGTAATTCATGGGGGTCTCTAGAGCATGAAAGGACAGATAGTGGCTCCTTGGATTTGGATTTTGTGAACCTATCCTTTCTAGTTTTGGGAGACACTTACTTGTTCAAATTCTTAGTAAAAGTTTTTATTTGATAAGTGTGTATACAAAACCTTCCAGTCTATCAAAAGCCGAGCCCCAACCATTATAGATGCCCATTTTTTCTTGTTGTTTACAATATTCTTCTGTTGGGTGAATCACCTTGAAAGTAAATTGAGTTTTATCTCCATTTTCCTTAAAGTGTGCCTCTAATATGACTCCTTCTGTCATGGGTTTGAAGTTTGCGGAAGTAACTATTTTTTCAAATTCAACTATTTCCGAATACATCCCTTCAGAAATAAACTCCCTTCCATCCCGCATTAACATTACATACTTCCAGTTGCCACCAATCTTAAAGTCATGCTCAATTATTTTGACCTCTAATCCATTTGGTCCCCACCATTGGGTAATATGTTCAGGCTTAGTCCAGGCCTCCCAAACTAATTGAAGGGGCGCATTGAATGTCCTTTCTATAGTTACGGTACGATTGTCAGTTTCGGTCATTTTATCCATTTTTTTTATTTTTGGTTTGAAGTTCCATTAAATAATTCTCGAAATTGTCTAATCTATCCTCCCACAAATTGCGATATTGTTCTATCCATAGGAAAGCAGGTACAAGGTTTTTAGGTTGAATTTGGCAATAACGTTCTCTTCCTTTTTGATTGATATGAATTATTCCACATTCATCTAGAATTTTGAGGTGTTTTGAAATGGCTGGTCGACTAATGTCAAATTTTTCAGCTACCGCATTTACCGTAAGGGGTTCAATTGCAAGCAACTCTATTATATCTCTTCTGACCGGGTCGGCAATTGCTTGGAAAACATCTCTTCTCATGTTTACTTTTACGTAACTATTCGGTTACTAATATGAGTGTAATCATTTGGTTACGCAAGTGTATTGGAGAAATTAATTTAGATTGATTTATGATACTTGTGAAATTTGAGGAGGGGCTTTATAAGTAAGGGTAAAGGTAAATTAAAACAAACGTCGTCTTCCAATAGGGAACTACGTTTGTTTTAAATGCTTAACGAGGATTTTTGTTTTAAATCATTATTTGATAAAAGGGGTATATATCAGTTTTCATTAACTCGTTTACTTATTATATGAGAATAATTCTGTTCTAATACCCTGATCATCTCCTTTGCTAATTTGTACGCTGAAGCAGGATTTTGTCCTGTAATTAAACGTTCATCTACTATTACATTTTCTTTCCAGTTATCTGCTCCTGAAAATAGGGCTCCTCGTTTTTTTAAGGTAGACTCTAATAAAAAAGGAACAACTTTGTCTTGTTTTGTAGCTCGCTCTTCATTGTCGGTAAATGAAGTTAGACGCTTTCCTTTTACAAGGTTTTCCCCATTACTGAGCTCGACATTGACCAAACCAGAGGGGCCATGGCAAACGGCGGCTACAACCCCATTATTTTCATATATCTGGCTTGTAATTTTATTCAAAGTAGTATGATTGGGCAGGTCCCACATAGTACCATGACCACCTACATAATAAATGGCGGCATATTTTTTTGGATCGATCTGATCAGGCGTTATGACATGAGTAAATCGATAATAGGCTGTAGGGTTTTGGACAAACCAAAGGTTGAGTGAATCATTCATGT
Source organism: Xanthovirga aplysinae (assembly GCF_009711365.1). Lineage (GTDB taxonomy): Bacteria > Bacteroidota > Bacteroidia > Cytophagales > Cyclobacteriaceae > Xanthovirga > Xanthovirga aplysinae. The sequence goes on from NZ_SMMB01001236.1 coordinate 8,625, forward strand.
CTTTTCCGTACATTCTGGTTTTCCCTCCTTTGGGACTGACAAAGTCAATCTCATAGCCGGCATCATGAATGGGTTTGTAAACATGAGAGACTTCCCCTAGATGAAGTCCAGTTTTTCGATCAGTATCTCCCATTTTCTCATGACTGGTAAGTACAAACAGAACCCGCTTCCTATTATCGATCGCCATACCGGCAAAAGTTTTTACTGCAATGAGCCATTCTCCATTCATTTTGAGCAAGTTGATATAGTCTGCAAATTTCCAGTTCGGATATTCTATCTCGATTTTTGCCTGGGCAGCACTTCCTTGAACATCAATAGAAACTATTCTGGACTTACAGTTGTGCTTTCGGCCAGGTTTGATATTTCCTATATAATCATCAATGGGCCAAATGGTATACAGGCTATCTTTTTTCATATAGCGGAGATCTGCCGTTGGGTGAAAAGCACTCTTTAATAAGGTAAGATCTCCATTATTCCGACCATTGATGTATTTCCAAAGGGTCTCTTCGATTTTAGTCTTTTCACTTGATGTTAATTGAGCAAAACACCAGGAGTTCATTCCGAATAAGGCAATTAGTAGGATAAATTTTTTCTTCATCGTGATTACTTTTTTTCCTGTAAATCACGGTCACAGAACCTATCAATCCTACCAGATTCATGAATGTGGGATACTATATGATGATTTTAGAACTGTTTGCGGTAATCATTTGCCGTCATGCCTACAACTTTTTTGAAGGATGCATTAAAAGATGAGAGGCTATTAAAGCCACTATCATAAGCGATGGAGGCAATGGTGTAGTGCTGATGCTCGGGTAAGGAGAGAAGTCGTTTTGCTTCCTGAACTCTTAAGTTGACAATATATTTGGAGTAATTGAAATTCGTGGTTTGGTTGATGACCTGAGATAATTCTTTGCTGTTAATGCCTAGTTGTTTACTCAGTTTTGTTAATGTAAGGCTAGGGTTGAGAAAAAGCTTTTCCTCTTCCATTAGTTTTGTCAACTTTTCCATATAGCCTTCTGCCTCTGATATACTTAATGAAGAATTGGCATATTTGATTGGAGATTCAATGACAATGTTCTTCTTTGATCTTTTATATACCCAAAGTAGAATAGAGATGTAGACTATTAAGGAAAATGATAAAGCTCCGACGATATAGGAAGTGTAAGAAGTTGTTTCATAAGCTATCCAAATTATGGTAGTGCCCATGTAGATATTTAGCAGCCAAAATTCCTGGTCAGAAAGTTTCTGTTTGGGTTTTATGAGTTTTTTAAAAATTCCCTTTAGGAAATTACCAGAGATAAGGATATAGATCATCCATTGCTTATAAATAAGGTTTATAAACTGTACCCAATAGTTACGATCCTCATAATAGGAATAGTTGAAACTGAAAACCGATATAATTATAATGAAAGGAACTACATGCCACCACCAGACCTTTTTAAGTTTGTGATCTTTTTTGGTCATACTGGTCACATAGAGATACAAAAATGGGCCTATCAAAAGGCAAGCAGATAGCCCAAATTTTATGAAGAACTCAAAGATATTGGAATTAAAATAAATGAATACTGATTTTATTATTCTTATGCTCAGCATTAAGAGTAATCCTCCCAGAAAATATTTGGAGAGTCGTTTTTCCCCATTCACAAAAATGAAGTATCCACTCAATAAAAAGCCGTTTATAGCCCCTAAAGCACTGAAAAGAAATATGAATTGCTGTTCAAGATTCATAAGGTAAAAAGTGAGAGTGTATTAAAATTTTATATAGACCAAGTTATTATACAAAATCCAGGGTAACGTTTAGGGTATGGTATTGGGGCTATCATTGATAGTATTACCCTATTAAAGTTTTGTTTACCCAACATTCTTTTAGTACCACAAGATAATTATCTATTTGAGAGAGTGCAAGCCAATTCAATGGTAGCAAGTTGACTTTTATGAAATCTAATTAGAAAGCAACCAGCAATCCTGAGGGATGTGAGATTTTTTAAATTCAGTATCGATCGGCAAACATAGTGTTAAAGGTTGTAAGTCTCCTAATGAAAACTATTGAGGTAAAATCTTGATTTATTTCCTATAAAAATTTACTTATTTTCATGTTTAAAAAATCTTCCATTCCCTTCTTTTTGGGTTATTTTGATTTATTTGCTATAATACAAATGCTTAGTTTTTAAATGTTTAAAAACAAGTTCTGGATGTTTGGTAATATTTTGCTAATTAACAAATGCTATACTAAGTTGAATTAAAAAGTAAACTCTACATTAAATGGGGAAGTGTTATAAATTCAAATATGTTGCTTTTTTACTCTTTTATTTTTCACTTCTTAGCATTTCTTTAAGTGCCCAGCAATCTCTCCGAATTTATGACCAACCTAATTTTGATAAGGAGTTGATATATGACCAGATTGAATCCATTTTGAGTGACAGAGATGGGTTTGTCTGGTTGGCTACTTCAACAGGTTTAATTAAGTATGATGGTTATGAGTTTACCACCTACATTCATAACTCAAATGGTAAAACTTCTATTTCAGAGAATTTTGTAACAACACTTTTTGAGGATAGTAAAGGTCAAATATGGCTTGGGACATATAATAATGGACTAAATGTTTACAATAAGCAGTATGATGAGTTTAATCATTACAGGCACCTTTCAAATGATTCAAGTAGTCTTGCCACCAATAAAATTCCTAGAGCTAACAAGGTGATTATTGAAGATAAAGAAGGATTTATTTGGGTGAATACTGAAGGTGGATTAAACAGAATTGATCCTATTACTCAGATTGTAGAAAGACATATGGGAAATCTGGAAGGGCAATTAGTCTACGATTCCACCCAAAATGTTTTTTGGATTGGTGGTGAATCTTTAATTAGATATGATCCCATTCGAAAATCTGTCAAAAATTTTATAATTCATCCCAAAGTAAAAAGGGTAAACTCCTTACTGTGGGACAAAGAGGGGTTATTTTGGTTAGGTACTGACATAGGCCTATTTCTGTTTAGTCCGAAAGAGGAAGAATTCAAGGATCCAATTAAGTTTTTTCTATTTAATAAAATTGAGGATCAATCCATTTTTTTAGAACCAATAAGTGCTATTTACGAAGATTTCAAAGGTGGCCTTTGGATAAGTGTGGGAAAGAAGATTTTTATATTGAATAAATCTTCAGGAAAAATTGAAGTTCTGAAATATGAGAAAGGGAGCACAGTTGGTATCCTAAATGAAAATATTAGAGGCATTTTTGGGAATAAAAAGGGATTAATCTGGATCACTTATGATTCAAGAAAACTTACTAAAATTAACCTCAATGTAAAAAATTTCCATCCCATTAAATTTGACCCTCAAAAGGCTAATTCTTTAAATGGTAAAAATGCACGTTCAATTCTTAAGGATAAAAGAAATAATCTTTGGGTGGGAACTTATCATTTTGGGCTAAATAGAATTTCTAAATCGGAAGAAATTAACCACTACCTACACGACCCAAACGATATTCATTCATTAAGTTCAAATTTTATTACAGCCATATTTATTGACCGCAGGGAAAGGCTTTGGGTGGGAACTCTAGAGGATGGGTTTTGCTTTGCTGATAATATTTATCAGAACCATCAACTTAAGTTTCAAAGGTCACAGTTTGACGAAAAGGTAGAGATTCATGAATTTACAGAGGATGTGGTGGGAAATATTTGGATAAGTACCAACAAAGGATTTTTCATTTTTGATAGGAACAGTGGAGAACTGAATCACTATGGAGGCGACTTTAATCAGGTAAAGGCACTTCAGGAGATAAATGTCCAGTCCGTTGTTTATGAGGCACCTAATATCTTTTGGTTTGCATCTTGGAATAAAGGGATTGGGAAATTGACTATAAATTCTGATAAACAACTTTCTGCTAATTCTTCTACAGATTCCCTTCTGCTTTTCGAAAACATAAAAGATATAGAGAGTAATGTGCTGGATAATAGATTTATCAATATTATTAGAGATAAAAGGCAGAATTTTTGGCTGGCCTCAAGTGTCAACGGTTTGGTGAAAATGATGTTGAATAAAGAGGAGGCATCTTTTATTAAATATGATGTTCAAAGGGGGGCGCCAGCACACACCATTTATGGTTTGGTGGAGGGAAACCATGGATTTATTTGGTTAAGCTCGAGAAATGGCATAGGGAAATTTGATCCCATTTCTGGGCAATTTATGAATTACTACCAAAGTGATGGCCTTCATACAAATTCCTTTATTTGGGATGCATATTTTCAAAGTCAGGAAGGAGAGATATTTTTTGGTGGAATTAATGGATTGACGGCCTTTTATCCGGATAGTATACAAGGTGATAAAACTATTCCCCAACCATATCTTTCAAGATTAACCATTAATCACGATGAAGTAAAGATTGGTGAAAAAATTAATGATCGGAAGGTTTTGGATAAAACTTTAAGGTTTACTAAAGCTGTGTCTCTTACCCACAGAGAGTCTAATTTTTCTTTAGAATTTAAAGCCCTTCATTCAAAAAATCCCAGGGAAGTATGGTTTAGCTATCAATTGGAAGGATTTGATGAAGACTGGATCAACACTTCTTCCAGCAATAGAATTGCTACCTATACTAATCTAAAAGCAGGAACCTATACTTTTAAAGTCAGAGCTACAAATAATTTAGGCCAATGGGAGAACCCTCCCGCTGTTTTAAAAATTATTGTTATTGCCCCTTGGTGGGAAAGAGCTTGGGCCTTTACTATTTATATTATCCTTTTTTTATTCCTTCTTTAT
>NZ_SMMB01000922.1 GCF_009711365.1 Xanthovirga aplysinae
TCAAATAACACAAAAATTAAATTCTATTAATGATTGCCTTATATATCACATGTTGAATTCTGGTACGTATATTACCCCGAATAAGTTTAATATTTCCTGCATCAGGGTAAATTCTATTAGATAAAAATATATAAACCAGGTTATATTTAGGATCAACCCATACCCCAGTTCCCGTAAATCCAGTATGACCATAAGTGCTTTCCGAAACATCGTCGGAAGTAGGGCCTTTCTCTCCTGCTGGTGTTGGTTTATCCCAGCCCAAACCTCTGCGATTATCCTCAAATTGTTTTTTTGAAAATTTAGGAACCGTACCAGGCATCAAGTATTGTACCCCTCCATAATTCCCATCCTGTAAATTCATTTGTAATAATTTAGCCAGGTCATTAGCATCACTAAATAAACCGGCATGTCCAGCTACTCCTCCGTACATGGCCGCTCCCGGATCATGCACGGTTCCATGTACAAGAGTATTTCTAAAATAATTATCCACTTCCGTAGGGGCTATTCTATACAGGGGAAAATAACATAAAGGCTGATAGGATGTAGAGGCCATTCCTAAAGGAGCATAAAAATTTTGTTCGAGAAACTCCTCCATGGGTTGATTTAAACGAGTGGAAACCAATTTTTCCAACATATAAAATCCCATATCACTATATTTATAGTCATATTTCTTCCCCTTTTTCCTTCTCAATTCTGAATTTACCACCCAGCTCCAAACGGAATCAGGCAAACTGCCACTGGCATATAAACCCGGCATCAATTCATTGGGAAAATTCCCTTCGGCAGAATTGCTATAAAAAGTAGTATCCAGGTCCATCTTATCATTTACTGTATATCTCCAAAATGGAATGTAAGGCTTCAGGCCTGCCTGATGGGTTAACACCTCATTTAGCACCAATTGACTTTTATTCGTTTCCTTTAATTCCGGAAGATAATCCCCCAAAGTCTTATTTAATTCTAGCATGCCATTTCCATACAAGAACATCAAAGATTGCAAAGTAGCTGCCACTTTGGTTACAGAGGCCACATCGTAAATTGTTTCCTTATTAACCGCAACTAGGCTATCATAGGTAAGGTACCCATAAGGTTTTTCAAATATTACAGTTCCATTCCGAACTATGAGCACCTGGCCACCAGGAGTTGCCCGATTTTTTATGGCTTCTTCCATGATTCCGTCAATTTCCCCTAAGATGAAAGAACTCATTTCCTCGGATTCGGGCAATGAATAACCTAAGCGGTTCAATTTTAAAGTGGAAATCCCTGCTCCTTCCCTCATTTTTTCTGAAGCTGTAACGGGTAATTTACCTTCCCCCTTCATCGCACCAAAGACTAACTGAGGAACCAACTGTCGGGCCACCGGGTCATCCTGATAGGTACAAATCAATTGATCAAAATCTTCAAACTCTTTTAAACTATAGGCATTCCCAAAAACACAGACGATTACTTCTGTCTTTTTATTCAATTTTCTCAAAAATTCTAGATCCTTCTTTTGTAAGCCATAATTTTTAGAAGGAGAACTGTTCATTCCTTCCACGCCGACTATCACCACCTGATAATTCTCTAAATTATTTAGCAGCTGATAATACACCTGATCACCTTTTTCTCCCTTATCAATTTTGTAATGACTGAAGGGAGCATAATTCGACAAAGCTTCTTCAAATTCATACTTGCCATTTGAACGAATGGAAAGGGAAGCAAAATAAGTAGTATCCAGGACTTTGATTGGCAAAAGATTAGCGTTATTTTTTACAACTGTCATGGACCGTTTATAAAGCTTTTGTTTCATTAACTGCGCTTCTGGGCTATTTAGATCTTCATATAAACCATTAAGATTAATGGGTTGATAATGATTCAATCCAGCCCAGTATTTAGCAACTAAAATCTTTTTAACCCGACGGGCAATCTCCTTTTTTGAAATTTTTTTATCCTTAATGGCCTTTTTTATCATTTTTAAGGCGGTTGGAACATTTTCCGAAAAAAGTAAAATATCATTACCGGCCAATAAAGCTTTTACATCTACTTCCCCTGGGGCATAAAACTTACTAACCCCTTTCATGTTTAAGGCATCGGTAAAAACCAATCCCTCGAAACCCATCTCTTTTTTCAATAATTTCGTTACGACTTTTTTAGATAGAGTTGTTGCCTGATTGGGAGTTTTATCATAAGCTGGCACATATAAGTGGGCCACCATTATGCTCTTAATTCCCTCTTGAATTAAGCGTTTGAATGGGTACAATTCCAGTTCATCCAAACTTTTTACATCCTTTTTAACTACGGGGAGTGTCAAATGAGAATCGCTGGAAGTATCCCCATGCCCTGGAAAATGTTTCGCAGAAGCTATTACACCATTTTCTTGAAGCCCCTTCATGTACGCCACTCCTTTTTCTGCTACATTAATTTTATTTTCTCCAAAAGAACGATTTCCAATAACAGGGTTGGCAGGATTACTGTTTACATCTATTACAGGGGCAAAGTTAATATGTACTCCCAAGCGTTTACACTGCCTGGCGATTTCAGCACCCATATCGTAAATACTTTGATTGTCCTGAATGGCACCCAAAGCCATTTGTCTGGGATAAGAAATTGTGCTGTCCAAACGCATTCCTAATCCCCATTCAGCATCCATTGCAACCAACAAAGGGGTCTTGGCCGCGGCTTGATAACGATTGGTTAGCTGGGCTTGCCTAACTGGTCCACCCTGAAAAAATATTAAGCCCCCAATATTATTCGTTTTAATAAGGTTTTCAATAGTCTGGTAATGCTTCTCATCGCGATTAGAATAGGCTGCCACCATAAACAGTTGTCCGATTCTTTGATCTTCATTCAAGCTGTTAAAGACACTATCCACCCATTGTTTCTGTTCCCCAACAATAGGTAAATTGTTTTTCTTTAGGGCAAGTAAATTGCTGCTTAACGTTATAGAAAAGAGATAAAAGCAGAATACGCGAAGTTTAGGCATAGTTTAAGGGCAAATTTAAGGGTTTATGAAAAGAACAAAATAAAATCTAATTTTGTAACGTTTTTAAAGGAATAAAATTTAAATATGAAATTACCTTCATTATTCAAAACACCACGGCATCAACGCTTCCATATTCAACCCCGTTATTGGGATCCGGAAAAAGAGGAGCGGGAACAAAGATACGCCCAAATTAAGAAGGATTTTGAAGATTCTAAGGGAGAAAACAAAAATTTTTCCTCCCGAATGAAAGGCGCTTTCTCGCGAAGAAAAAAGAGGGACTCCGGAAATTCAAGTACCTCGGCGTTACAGTTCTTTATTGCCATATTGCTCGGAGGAACATTTATAGGTTATATGTATTATGGAAATGCTGTTTTTTACCTATATTTGGTCCTTATTCCACTTTATCTGTTTATCAGAAGAAGGGGCTTTTTAAAGAAATAAAACTTCCCCATGTTAGATATCATTCAGCTTCTTCCAGATTCAATTGCTAATCAAATTGCAGCAGGAGAGGTTGTCCAGCGACCTGCCTCTGTAGTTAAAGAATTATTAGAGAATTCAATTGATGCAGGCAGCCAAAATGTACAACTAATTGTAAAAGAAGCAGGCAAAACACTGATTCAGGTTACTGATGATGGGATTGGCATGAGTGAAACGGATGCCCGCATGTGCTTTGAGCGTCATGCCACTTCTAAAATCCGCGCCACGGAAGATTTATTTGCCATTCAAACTAAGGGTTTCCGGGGTGAGGCCTTGGCCTCTATTGCTGCCATTGCTCGAGTAGAGCTTAAAAGCCGCACCGAGGCAGAAGAATTAGGCACGCAAATAATAATTGAAGGGTCAACCTTAAAAACACAGGAAGCAGTGGCCTGTCCAAAAGGTACTACTTTTTTGGTGAAAAACCTATTTTACAATGTACCTGCCAGAAGAAATTTCCTTAAATCTAATGCTGTAGAAATGCGGCATATTATCGAGGAATTTCAAAGAGTATCTTTGGCCCATCCTGACATAAATTTTTCTCTTTATCACAATGACCAAGAAGTTTATAATTTACCAAAAGGCAAATTAAGTCATCGTATAGTAGGGATTTTTGGGAAGAATTATAAGGAACAACTGGCCTCTTGTGCTGAAGAAACCCCACACGTAAGTGTAGAAGGGTTTATTGGAAAGCCACAACAGGCAAAGAAAACAAGAGGGGAACAGTTCTTTTTCGTTAATAATCGTTTTATAAAAAACAGCTATTTGCATCATGCAGTCATGAATGCCTTTGAAGGCCTTTTGCCTGAAAATACCTTCCCTTTTTATATTCTATTTATCACCATCGATCCCAGGCATATTGATATCAATGTTCATCCTACTAAAACCGAAATTAAATTTGAGGATGAACGAACCATATATGCTATTGTTCGGGCGGCGGTAAAGCAAGCTTTGGGAGTGCATAATTTGATGCCTTCCCTGGACTTTGATCAGGATGTCAACTTCCAATCCATTGAGATCTCCAGCTTAGACTTTGAGGGGGCTGGTCTGGAATCACATAGTTATGCTCCCAACCCTAAAGAGCAGAGTTCTAGTAATGACTCCTATGAAAGATTTAAAAACCCAACCCTTCAGCAAAACAATCAAAATAATTGGGAACAGCTGTTTGAGAATAACGGCACTGAATCCGATGAATTTGAGTTTAACCCTCCCCTTGTTCCGGAAACTGAAGAGCAAAACATTGAAATCTTTGAAAGTGCTGCAAATGACTTAAATTCGAGCAACCCCTTTGATGAAGAGTATTCCGAAAAGGAAGGTAAAAACAACATGGCGTTTCAATTGCATGAGCGATACCTGGTAGTACAGGTAAAATCCGGCATGATGTTAATTGATCAACAGGCTGCTCATGAGCGTATATTATTTGAAAAACACCTAGCTTCTCTGGAAAATAGGACTGCCTCTTCCCAACAATTCTTGTTCCCTCAATACATTGAACTAAATCCAATGGACTTTGAATTGGTTAAGGATTTAGAGGAAGAAATCAGGGCCCTTGGTTTCATTTATGAAGTGGCTGCAAATAACACCATTATCATCAATGGGATTCCGGTAGATGTTATAGGAGGCAATGAAAAGGAACTTTTTGAGGGGTTATTGGAACAATACAAACAAAATTGTGATGTATTTTCTCTGTCAAAAAAGGAAAATATAGCAAGGGCAATGGCTAGGCGATCAGCTATTCGACCAGGGTATTCCCTTACCAACGAGGAAATACAATCCCTAATCAATCAACTTTTTGCATGTTCAAACCCTAATTATACACCAAACGGCCAACCTACTTTTTCTATCCTGGATCTGGCCAAACTGGCTGGTTTATTTAATTAAAAGTCAATTCTTCAAGTAAAATCAAAGATTATTTATAAATTTCAGAGCTTTCTTTAATGTTAGCCGGATATTTTTCCCTTTAAAACCATTTTGGCTTAGAAAGCGTAGTAAATAGGGTTACTCCCTGAAGTTGACTTTTGGTTTAAAAAGTCCGAATGTAGCAATAATAACAGCACTTGAT
>NZ_SMMB01000670.1 GCF_009711365.1 Xanthovirga aplysinae
GGATTGTGGAATATGTAAAGGGATTTTATAGAGACGAGGGTCTTGTTTATCAAAAGGACAGGCCACCTTGGATTGATGTAGGTAAGGAATAAGTGTGGTGTTGCAATTCAAGGCAATGCGTTGTATTTCATGCTTATCAAAGATTTCTAATAGAGTAGTATTTATTCTTTCGAAAAAATCAACCGTGGCGGCTAATCGGACCCTGGATCCTGCCCTGGACTTACCTTTCTTGTTCAAATATTTAATCTGGCTAACGCCCTGTTTTTTACGGGTCATATAAGCAGAAAAAGTGGTATGATAAAGGTTGTGTTTACCTTTCCTAACACATAAGGCAGCCTTACCCGATTCAATACTAAGGTATACTACTAAGGTCTCCTCATTGGTAATGGTGAGCTGATCATCTATGGACAAATGCAGGGGCAAGCGAATGTGGCCAAGGGCTTCTCTATTTTCATCATGAAGAATGATTACATGTTTTTTAAAATCATAAGTATAATTAGGGTAGCGATGCCTCACCTCTTGGAAAAGTACCTTATAAGGCACCTCATATAAATTGACTGGTTTTTCACCCATAGATTTCCTACCGCAATAGTTTATGAATACAATAATAAGTGACTTTAGGGAAAGATATGACCTAATTTTACATTTTCTGGGTGAAATGGAGCCCCCCCTACCGCCTAACTCTATTTACCCCATTCAAGGATGAAGAAAGTGGATTGGGAGTCCTTGAGGCCATTGAAATCAAATTTCTTCTAAAGAAAATAGCTTTGAGCCCCTATTATCTATTATTTTGAAAAAAATACATCAAAATATAAAAACAGCCACTCTCGAAGTTTTCGATATTTTTCCTTTAAGGACTAACAATAAAAAATATATTAATACCGTTAGTTTATTTTAATATTTTAAGAGGTGTTTCAGCTAGAGTTAATTTAATGCTTTGAATTTGGCTCCAAGCTGAATATAACCGCAGATTATACCGATGTTGGAAATATGGAAAATAGAAAAAATCCTGGTCTTAAGAGGGTGAAGAGACACAAACTTATTCACCATACCTTTTCTCATTCTAATTATAAGAGTGAATAAGTAACCTTCTTGAAATTCAAGAAGGGTTTGGTAGAGTCCGGCATTGTTCCATACCATTCAACATTCTTTTTTAACCATTCAGGAGCCTATTATACAACCTAAGTTTTTTCACTTAGACCGTATATAAATGCTTCATAACTTAATAATTAATTGGAATTCAGATATATGACAAGTTCAAAAAAGAAAATAAGCGAATTATCGAATATAGTTTACAATCAAATGGGCTCTCTGTCTCTGAGGAGTAACCGGTTTCTTCAAAGCTCTGGTTTTTTAAGGAAATCGCTTCTTTTTAGCCTTTTTGGGGGTTTACTGTCTATTCTCCTTGCCCAAAATTCACATGCCCAGATATCCTTTGAACCAACGAGTGAATGGAAGGTCGTTAAAGAATCGAAAAAAGTACAGCTGATGTCTCGATGGATTGTCATTGGAGACAGTTTAAAAACAAGACAAATACGGATTAAAGCGAATGTAAAAGCAGATGTTTCCGATATTCTTTATTGTCTTCGCTCTGAAGAAGCGTTGAATCAATGGAAAAAAAATGCGCGCAAGTTCGAAGTTTTAGATGAAAAAGAAGGGCAATGGGTGTTTTACACAGAATTTGCTATTCCTCGCCTCTTTCCACAACAAGATTTAGTCTTACAGTATCAAGTAAAGGAAGAGGCTGAAAAAACCCTGGTAGATGCCTATTCAATACCTGACTATTTGGACCGAACAAAGAAAGTGAAGCGGCAGGAAAAATATGAAGAGCATTGGGTAATTCGCCCTATCGATGGGGAAAATGTAGAAGTAGATTTCTCTTCAATGGCACCAACCAAGCCTTTATTACCACGCTCCGTACAAGACAAATTCATTCACCCAATGTTAATCAACTCTTTTGCGGAACTAAAAAGTCAAGCAGAGAAAAGGACGTTGAAAAGAGCGAATGAAGAAAGCACGGACCCTTCTGGTCTTTTATCAACAGGAATATAAACAAAAAGGGGGGGGACGAACAATACCATTAAAAATCAAACATCGACTGATGGGCGGTCAACAAAAAGGCAAAATGGGTTAGAGCTTATCCAAAAATTTTCTTTTGGCTACAATTAGCTTTTGAGACACGAACTTACCCCTGTCTGAAACGGATTGAGTAAACTGCCTTTAAAGGCAGTTTAAGTTTTGTTGTGGGTATTAAAAATTTTGGTGAACACTCACCTGTACCTGTTTTTTACTCCAATTATCTGTTGTCTGGTTCATTACACCCAACTGAACTTTAAGCCCATCATTAAGTATGTATCCCAATGCTGTATAGAATCGGTTCCGGTCAAAAATTTCCACATTATTATCGTCCCCAATGTTTCGTTGCCCATTGATAAACAATTCATTATACAAGGCTAGGTAGATCGCATTCTTCTCCATTGCTGCTTTGTTTAATGGGATATTTAAAAAGATATTATATCTGAACCGTGTCCTAAAATCTTGGTTTTCCACAAATCTTTGTTCAAAACGAAAACGATGGTTAGTGTAAATTCGCTTACCAAATTGAACTGGGAATAGGGCTTCCTGATAAATTCTACTCTCCCTAGTTGTTGAATTATCGGATCCAGCACCCTCAGATGTCACATTTCCATAACCTAGTGTTAATTTGACGTCTGCATTCGTCGGTTTATAGGTTATCCCTCCTCTCAATAATAGTTGTTCAAGATCTCCAGCAGCGTTCCAATTACGGTATTGAATATCACCTTGAACACCCCATTGGCTATCTTTAAATGTCGTATTGAAGAAATACATATACCATGCACCTATCAAATCTTCATTTACCTGAGCATTTACATTCTTTGATAAGAAGAAGGAAATGCTAATTACCACTAAGAATAAACGTTTTTTCATTTTCAAATAATATTAGACCAAAAAATGGATAACCCTAAATCCGTTAATTTGTAATATACTTTTTTGACAAATGTAATTAAAATATTGGTGTTATCTGGATTTCATAAAATCTTAACATCCAATAGGTAAAATTTCATTATAGTATTTTTACTTTTATTCAATAATTTACAAATAAGTACTCCTGTTTTTTTAAGATCAAATTCCTTTTTAGCACCACTTATTAAGGGAGCTTTGAAGATTAAAT
>NZ_SMMB01001108.1 GCF_009711365.1 Xanthovirga aplysinae
TGCTTTCCCTTGTTTTCTGCTTGAAATGACTTTTTCATTTATATTATTTTTTCGGCCTTCTTATTTTTCATGCTCTTCGGGCTTTTCCATTGTTTTTATGAGAAGGGAATAACTTTTTTCCAAAATTTCTACAAAATCGTAAACCTCTTCAAAGGAATTGTAAAGTGGAGTTGGGGCAACACGAATAACATTTGGCTCCCTCCAATCTGCAATAACCCCAGATTCAGTCAATTGGTCAAAAAGCTCTTTTCCTTTTTCCCGGGCCGAGAGTGACAATTGACACCCTCTTTCTTTTGGATTAGATGGAGTAAGCACCTCAAATAAATCCGTTCTTTTATTTAATTCTTCTATTAAAAAGTCAAGAAAGGCCGTAAGCATTAAACTCTTATCACGAAGGGCTTTCATTCCCACTTCTTGAAAAATCTCTAAAGCAGCTTTGTGGGCAGCCATTGGTAATACATTACAATTACTTAATTGCCAACCATCAGCTCCCTGCATGGGGATAAAGCCTTTCTCCATTTGGAAACGCTTCTCTTCATCATATCCCCACCAGCCAGCAAATCTTGGTAGTTCAGGTCTATTTGCATGCTTTTGATGAACAAATGCTCCACCAACACTTCCAGGGCCTGAGTTTAAGTATTTGTAGGTACACCAAGCAGCAAAATCCACCTCCCAATCATGCAAGGCTAAAGGGACGTTTCCCACGGCATGTGCTAAATCAAATCCTGCATATGCCCCTACTTTATGAGCAGCTTGAGTAATAGTCTTCAGGTTAAAAAATTGACCAGAATAATATTGAACCCCACTCATGAAGACCAAAGCCAATTCATCAGCATGTTTTTGGACGGCCTCCAAAATATCCTCAGTACGCAATTTATGCTCTCCGGTACGGGGTTTTAGTTCAATAATGGCTTTTTCTGGATCGAAGCCATGGAATTTTACCTGGGACTCCAGGGCATATTGGTCCGAAGGAAAATTACCTTCTTCGGTAATTATTTTAAATCGTTGATTATTAGGGCTGTAAAAAGAGACCATGAGGAAATGAATATTGGATGTTAAGTTATTCATTGCCACCACCTCTTCTTCTTTGGCTCCAACCACCTCAGCTAATCCTTTTTTAAATAATTTATGATAATGAAACCAGGGATTTTTTCCTTGAAAGTGTCCTTCAACACCCAATTCCCTCCAGGACTTTAATTCTTCTTCCACATATTGCTGTGTTGATTGAGGTTGCAGTCCCAAAGAATTGCCACAAAAATAAATGGATTCTTTCCCATTAACTTGGGGGATAAAAAATCTTTGTCGGTATTTTTTTAGAGGATCCTGCTGATCCAATTGACGAGCAAATGCTCTGGAATTTTCAAATTTCATTGGCTGAATGCTTAACTCAAAAATAGGAAACAGACATTATTGTCGGTTGGTAAATTACTCCTTAACAATTAGTTTGAAATTGCGATGGTGCACCAAGAAAATAAAAATTGGGAACGATTGCAACTATTCTAAAATGGATTAACCAAAAAGTTTAATCTTCTATTAAATCACTAAATCGATAAAATTTCAAACCATTCTCGTCTGCGGTATTCAGGATAAATTCTAAAAATTCAATATCAAATTGGTATGGTTCTTTTGCAGGACCCTTGGAAGGAAAATGACCATGTAGCATAACAACTTCCTGGTTTAAAACTGCTCTTTTTATTGCTTGTCGCACCATTTCTTTAGATAGTTTACTTCCCAAATCCATTCCCACGGAACCTAGTGATTTTTTTCCATCAAAATTGAAAAATATTTCATCTAATTCTGATATATTTTCACCTTGTTTTAGTGGGGAAACTGTCCTTAGAACTTTAAAATATCTTAACAGTAGAAAATCTGTAAACCAGTACTTACTGCCATAAGGATAGGCAAATGAACTAGGTGGTAGACCTGCTTTGGACATTGCCTCCATTCCGGCAAAAATTTCATTTTCTAAATAAGTATGGTAGGAATTTTCTTTAATGTAATATTCCGAAACTACATGGAGTGCACCATGAAAGCCAATTTCGTTGCCTTCTTGTTTGAGTTGCCTTAATTTATTGATATCACTTTCATTTAATGAGTCAAATTGAGTAATGAAAAATGTAGCTCTTGCATTATACTTTTGAAAAAGTGTTCGGAGCTCAAACCATTCCTGAACGGACCTGTCATCAAAGGATAAACAGATTCCTGATTTTCTGATATTTTTCTTCTGGTTACAAGAAAAAAGCAGCAGAGAGAATACTAGGAATAGGTAAATTTTATTCAATTTTATTTTTTAGGATTTGTGGAAAATAAAAATATAATAAAATCGGCGAATGATGTTGATATGATTTGATAATTTCTTTAGGAAAGGTAAAAAGTTAAATGGGGTACCTGTTTAGGTTTTTTTAAATATATAAAAAGAAAAGGTCATGCTGGAGAATATGCCGCTTTTAAAATTAAGGTTCTGGAAGTTGTCCTTCCCATAAAAAGAGTTTTTCTAAGGAAAATGGGTGTAGGAAAATGGTGGAAGAGTTGAATAATATATTCAACTCTTAATTTTTATCCAAAGGGCTTTAATTTTGTTGGGTCATACTCCCTTATCAAAGCACGAGCAAGAACTCTTGTGGCATCAATCAACAGGATGTTACGGTATTCAGAAGTAGTCAATGCAAGGGGTAATTCCGTACAGCCTAAAATAATGCCTTCTACTTGTTGCTCTTTCATAAGATCCATAACGTGGTGTAATTGAGCTCTTGCCAATTCGGTGATTTTGGCTCCTGTGGATTTAATTCCATAAGAATAATGGTAGATGGCATTGTGGACTAAATCCCGCTGTAAATCTTCTTTTGGTAAAATGCATTGAAAGCCCGCCTCCTCAATCTTAATTTGATATAATTTTTGTTCATACGTGCCATTCGTGCTCAGTACGCCTATTTTTGTTTGGGGTTGAAAGAGGTTTTTAAGAAAGGAAATATTTTCTTCAATCAAGTGAATCACCTTCAATTGACTGGCCTCATTTCTTAATTGTTCCTTAATTTTATCAAATATCTTGGGTGAGTGTGCTGTATTACATGGAATGCCCAAAGTAGTAACTCCAGCCTTTTCCATTTCCATACAAATCCTGGCCATTTCAATTCCAGGATTCACCTTCACTTCTCCTTCCAGGAACCCTGTTCTATCCTCAATTCTACCTGGTAAGGAATATAGAGCTACCGGTAAATGCTCCTGATCAGAATAGGCCTTGGTCTCTTCGATAATCTTTTTAAATAGGTCGGATCCAGCTGCAGGACCAACACCACCTAGTACTCCTAACATAAGTAATCAAGTTAAAAATACTCCCCTCGGGGAGTTTGTCTAAAATAGAAATAAAAAAGTAGAGGTGAATCAATAAAATTTTTTTGGTTTATCAAGATCTCACATAATTGATCTTTCCACTAAGGTAGGGAACGATTCGGAGGGCCAATTTATTGAAACCTAATACCCAAAGCAATAAGATAAAGGGAATAATTCGCTTACATTAGTGATTCCTGTAGGTTATTTTAAACGGTCGTTTATTCTTTTATCAATACTACTACTTATAATAATAAATAGATCGGGTAGAATCTTAGGTTATTTTCACCTTCTCCTCATTTCAGTAATTTGTCTTAGAATACACTTTATGCTTTAGGTAGGCTAAAAGGATCAGTAATTAAAAGTCTTGAATTTTAAAAAGTAGGGGAATTTTACAGTCAGGGTTTTCACTGGTTTTGCTTTTTCTTTTTGAAATAAACAATGTTTAAACATTTTATTTGAAAAAAGTTATATTTGAAGCTAAAGTTTACCAGTTATATAGAAATAAGGAAAGGTTTCTTTTTAAACCCAAAATTGTTATTCAATAAACGGGGAAAAGATAAATTGATTTGGTATTATTTCTCTATTATTTTAAGATAAAAACCAAACTAGTTTTAGAAAAAAAAGAAACTAAAAGATTAAAAACTTTATTTTTTCTAAAAAAAATAGGATATTATAATTCAGTGAAAAAATAGTAAAATTAAAAGTGGTAATTATAGGATTTATGCCTTTCCAACTTAAGAGAATAATCAGTTAAATCATTTAAGGGTAGAACTTTATGGCTAAATTAAAGAATATTATTAAACAATTGTCTACTGAAGATTATCAGGCTATACATAACTCCTTAATTGAAAGTAATGCGGAAAAATCAGCCTATTTGTTAAAATCCATGCGTGAAAAGCAGTTATCGGATAGTAAGATCATGATAGAATTGGATGTAAACACCAATGCTTATTATACGCTACGTTCAAGGCTCAACCAAAAGATTGAGGAATATTTATTGCAACAAATGGAAAACCCCAGGACGGATATTCTGAAAAAGGTTGCCAATATTAATGAGATTATTTTCACCAAAAAGAAAGCTATTGCCGTTGCAACCCTCAAAAAGCTTGAAAAGGAGTTGATTGATTACGACCTTTCTAATGAATTAACTATTGTTTATAAGTTCCTGAAAAAATTACATATAAATTCGCCAGAATATTTTAATTATTCCCAGCTTTATAACCGCCATGTCGCTTATACCCTTGCAGTAGATAAGGCTGAGAATCATTTAGCCGAGTATTTTAAAAAATATGGAGAATTCTCTCTGTCCGGAGATGAAACGGATAGGCTGGCCTTGACGCTCTTTAACAATGAAATGAAAAATATTTGCAGTTTGTACGATTCACACAGACTTTATGTGTATCAAAGTTGCATGAGTATTTTTCATCGACTTTTTGTTGAGAAGGAGGAGGTAGTCTCTGATGAGCAGGAACCTGTTGAGGACCTTTTAAATAAGGTTGAGAGGGTACTAAACTCCTATCATCTAGACACAATTTATTATCATTTGGAGCTGGTTTATGAGTTTTTGAAGTTGGAATATTATAACCATTATAAAGTTTTTCGGAAAGCTGAAAAATATTTTGAAGATGTCA
Organism: Xanthovirga aplysinae; assembly: GCF_009711365.1. Taxonomy (GTDB): domain Bacteria; phylum Bacteroidota; class Bacteroidia; order Cytophagales; family Cyclobacteriaceae; genus Xanthovirga; species Xanthovirga aplysinae. The sequence goes on from NZ_SMMB01001108.1 coordinate 4,962, forward strand.
ATGAATCCGCTTCTAGTCTTTTAACTAATTACAGCCTATTTACTTATCCAGCACAATTTTTATTGTCAAAATTAAAAAGGGCCTTGAGAACGCAAACCGAGGCAACCCTGTATAAGGAAAATGAGGCCTTATTTTTCAATTATGCATCTGATGACAGTGATATACCCAAACATATCTCATATATAACCTATCGCGCTATTTCTTGCTATTATGCAGATAGGTTTAATGAGGCTGCTCGGTGGCTCAATAATCTTCTAAATGAGATTAGCTTAAAAAAATATCCACTTGCCCAATTGGAAATTAAGGTGATTTTAGCCCTACAATACTGTATGATGAATGATTTCGATCTTTTTAATCAGCTTATCAATAGTATACAACGACAAATTCGGATTCTAGGAAAAGAAAATTGTGAACACATTCTGTTGTTTACTAAAATAATGAAGATTTCTCTTAGCGATGCTAAAAGGCATAAGTATGAAAAAATTAAAGATCTGTCGGATAGGTTTCAATTCATGAAGGAAGGTGGTTTTACTCCTACCAAATACATTAAAATGGATGAAAGGTTTTTAGTACGATTAAGTAGAGAACAAAAAGTCGCCAGTTGATCATCTAAATTCAAGAAATTGTAGTCATCAATATAATTACAAGAGTATGATGGTTTAGGTTGTTAGAAAGACCTTTAATCTAAAAAAAAGAGGTTGCCCTAAAATTGAGACAACCTCTTCCTTTATAATTAAGCATTTCATCAATCATTTGATGAAATGCTTTTTTTGATCACCCTAAATCATAAGAGCTTGAATTTTTCCCTTTATCAGGGAAATGTTGGCTAAGGGAGCCCACAATATATTACCGGCATCCAATCTTGGAAAAAAAATGACATCAAACATCTAGCTTTTCAAGACTATCCTGTGTTAAAGGTTTGTTGATGTACTTTTTCACATATTCGTATTTTTTGGAGCGGTTGACGTCCTGAGGATTTAGGGATGAAGTTAGCATCACTACCCTGCATTTATTTCGAGTTAGGTCGGTTAATTTCCCGAATTCATCTAAAAAGCGAAAACCATCCATGAGAGGCATATCAATATCCAGGAATATTACATCAGGCAAAGAACTCAAAGAAGCTTCTCCCAATTTTTCTAGGTTTTTTAAAAACTCAATAGCACTCATGGCTCCAGTATGAATGAAAATATGTTCAGCGATGTTTGAAGCTTCAATCATTTTCTGATTAATGAGGTTATCTATCTCATTATCATCCACTAACATTACGGTGTAATATTTTTTAGCTTTCTTTTCTGCCATTTTTATTTTTGATATTTTCTATTACTTAACGATCCTATTGCTGTCCATGCATTTGGCCTTTTCTCAAAAGGTTATTCTGAGTCCAACTGATTCCGTAAAACCAGAACTTAATCCCGATTGTGGCGAATTTCTTTTTTGAGCTTTTTTTACTTTAGGCTGGCCTGAAAACAGATTAATGAAACACTGAATGCGGCACTATTAAGTTTTCAACGGGAGTTATAAGTTTAATAAAGTTCCAAACCAGACTTTGAGCGCTTAAAAATATAAATTTAAACATGTTTTTCGCCTGCTTTGGAGATTTTTTTTGTGGGGTCTCTATTGATTAATAATACACCGTGAAAAAGCTCTTCTTAATCCCCTATTTGCTTTTACTCATTTGAGCAAATGGCCTATTGCTTAAATTTACTTTAAATCAAAAAGAACACAAAGCCTATAAAAGGAAAAGCAAGGTTTATAAAGTTAAAAATATTTCCACCTTCTTCAAGTAAAATAAAATATATTTCATGAACTTTTATCCTTTTCTAAGGAGTAAATTGTTAAAAACCAAATTGTATTCCCTGAGCCAAAGGTAAATCCGTACCATAATTTATGGTGTTGGTCTGTCTTCTCATATAATATTTCCAGGCATCAGAACCTGATTCTCTCCCTCCTCCGGTTTCTTTTTCGCCTCCAAAAGCACCACCAATTTCGGCTCCTGAAGTTCCAATGTTCACATTAGCAATTCCACAGTCGGAGCCCATATGGGAAAGAAATAATTCCGATTCTCTCAGATTAGAAGTCATAATTGCTGATGATAAACCTTGTGGTACGTTATTTTGGATAAATATGGCTTCCTCAATGGTGGTATATTTCATGAGGTATAAGATGGGAGCAAAAGTTTCTGCTTGTACTATCTCAAATGAATTTTCTGCTTCATAAATGGCTGGTTTTACATAACAAGCAGATTGAAAGCCTTTTCCGTTTAAAACTCCGCCTTCCACTACTGCTTTACCCCCTTCTTTTTTCACCTGCACGATGGCCTTAAGGTATAGTTCTACAGCATTTTGATCAATTAAAGGCCCAACATGATTGGCAGGGTCAAGGGGACTTCCTATTTTCAACTGATTGTAGGCCTCTTTTAAACGTGATTTTACATCTTCATAAATCCTTTCATGAATGATTAGCCGTCGAGTGGAGGTACATCGCTGGCCAGCTGTACCTATTGCCCCAAAAACCGCCCCAATAATGGTCATTTTCAGATCAGCGGTTTCTGAGATAATAATGGCATTATTTCCACCCAATTCTAGCAAAGCCCTTCCAAGGCGTGCTCCCACAGCGGCGCCTACCTTTTTCCCCATTCGGGTAGAGCCCGTAGCAGAAATTAAGGATAGACGTGGGTCATGGGACATTAATTCTCCAATCCGGAAATCCCCAATTAATAAGTTGCTTACTCCCTCGGGGATATTATTTTCTTTTAGAACTTCGGATAAGATTTGCTGGCATGCTATGGCACTCATAGGGGTTTTTTCTGAAGGTTTCCAAATGCAAACATCTCCGCATATGAGGGCGATCATAGCATTCCATGACCAAACAGCTACAGGGAAATTAAAAGCAGAAATGATTCCGACAATTCCTATGGGATGGTATTGCTCATACATTCTGTGTTGCGGGCGCTCCGAATGCATGGTAAATCCGTGTAACTGGCGGGAAAGGCCAACTGCAAAATCACATATATCGATCATTTCCTGAACTTCACCTAAACCTTCTTGAAGTGATTTCCCCATCTCATAGGAAACTAGTTTTCCCAATGCTTCTTTTTTTCCTCTTAACCGATCTCCAACTTGCCGTACTATCTCTCCACGTTTAGGAGCAGGAATTTGTCGCCATTGGGAAAAAGCTTGGTTGGCAATATTAACTACGGCATCGTAAGTATCCTGCTTTGCAGCATTTACTTTTCCAATTAGTAAGCCATCCACGGGAGAATAGGAGGAAATTACATCCCCGGAAGTTTTAATCCATTCCATACCCGTAGATGCTCCCTGGTGCAGATCTTTAATCCCAAGCGATTTTAAAGCTGCTTGAATTCCAAAAATATCTTGTGACATAATTTTATAATTA
>NZ_SMMB01000428.1 GCF_009711365.1 Xanthovirga aplysinae
AGCGTGAAAGATCTTTCACGCTTTTTTTATTTGATGTTCTAAGATATTCAAAGAATTTAAGCCATAACTTTTTCTTTCTCTTCAATTACTTCTTCTTCCTGAGTCTTTGTGAATGCCAAAAAGTTGTTTAATTCTTTTTTAACAGTTGGTGCTAAGATATAAAGGCCAATAATGTTTGGAGCAGACATTGCAAAGATCATTGCATCAGAAAACTTGACAACACTTCCTAAACTCATAGCAGATCCTATGATCACAAAAACACAGAAAAGAAGTTTATAAGTAACTTCAGAAAATTTACTCTTACCAAATAAATAGGTCCATGATTTTAGGCCATAATAAGACCAGGAGATCATTGTAGAAAAGGCAAATAAAATTACAGCACCTGAAAGAATTAATGGAAACCAGCTAATAACAGAAGCAAATGCATTTGAAGTTAATTGTATACCTGATGCAGATGCATCCAAACTTCCGGTAATTACAATAACCAAAGCAGTCATGGTACAAACTACAACTGTATCTACAAAAGGCTCAAGAGAGGCTACAAAACCTTCGGTTACGGGGCGGCTGGTTTTAACTGCTGAGTGGGCAATGGCTGCTGATCCCACACCTGCTTCATTAGAAAAGGCAGCTCTTTGGATTCCTTGGATCAAGACACCTACAATACCACCTCCAATAGCTTTGGCATTAAAAGCACCATCTATAATGGATCCAAAGGCTGAGGGAATTTGGGAAAAGTTGGTAAATAAAACTACCAAGGCAGCCAAAATATAAATGCCACACATAAAGGGTACAATCTTATCAGTAACATTTGCAATGGATTTAATTCCCCCCACAATTACAATAAAAACAAGGCACGCCATTATGGCACCAAATACCCAAGTATGCTGGCCAAGAAAGGTTTGTTCCCCTCCAACGATACTTACAAACTGAGCAGCGGCCTGATTGACCTGGAACATGTTTCCTCCTCCAAAAGAACCTCCAACACACATGATAGCAAAAAATACTGCTAAAAATTTGCCCATTCTGCCCCAACCTTTTTCACTTAATCCTTTATCCAAATAATGCATAGGACCTCCGGAAACAGAACCGTCCGCATGGACATTTCGATATTTTACTGCCAGGGTACATTCTACAAATTTGGAAGTCATTCCAAATAGTCCGGCAATAATCATCCAAAAAGTAGCCCCTGCTCCTCCTAAAGAAACTGCTACTGCTACCCCTGCAATATTTCCTAAACCAACAGTTCCAGATAGAGCGGCAGTTAAAGCTTGAAAGTGGGTTACTTCTCCCGGGTCACTAGGTTTACTATATTTTCCTTTAATGATTTGAATAGCATGTTTAAAACCGCGAATGTTGATAAATTTCAAATAAAAAGTGAAGAAAAATGCTCCAATCATTAACCAGATGAGGATAAACGGAATATCAAAACCAGCAATATGAATAGGAGTAAAAACAAAGTTGAAAATGGAATCAGCATAAGGGCCAACTGTGTCATTTATCCTGTCATCAATTGATTTATCTTGTGCCGTTGCCACAGAAGAGCTAATGGCTAAAA
>NZ_SMMB01001259.1 GCF_009711365.1 Xanthovirga aplysinae
TGTATCTGCTGTTGTTTCAGACCCTCCTGTAGATGTAAATTACCTAAATCTTTATCACTTCATGCATGAAGAAGGTGAAGGTTTTGCTGAAAAAGCCAACCATTACATTGATCAGAGCGAGTTTTCCAATTATCCCAGTACAGTATTTGAAGAAGGAATGTACAATTTTGTCTGGTTTCACGGACTTGAGTATGAAAATGATGCATATTGGGGAGGAGAATTAAATCAAACTATTGCCTTCGAAAATGAATACCAATTTGACGTAACCATGAAGAGGGTTTCAGGGAGAATGGAAATTACTATTACCGATCTCCCGGTTTATGTCGATAAAGTTGGCGTTTCTGGAAATGGAGATTCTTATTTTGACATTCGAATTGGAGAAGATCAGCCAGGATACTATGATTATTATTCGAGATATTCGGAGTTTTATTATGAAAATTTGGTTTCTGAAGGAAGTAATGAAACAACCATTATAGTGTATGCCTATGCGGGACATTATACGCTATCTATGCAATTCTATGATAATAATGGAAATCTTATTTCATCCAAAGATGTTTTTGATGAACATACCATTCCAGTGAACCGGAACCAAAAGACATTGTTAAGTCCCTTAAGTTTTTCAAATGGGGATGAGGGTGGTCAAGCATCTGTTTCAGCTAATATTACTTGGGAATTAGAGTGGTTGGAGGATCAAGAATTTGAGTGGGAAGGTGCTATTACAACTTATTCTCATATGAATATATATGGTCACGGCGATATAGAGGGTAAATATGTAAATCTTGATTTAAGTATGGAAAAGGGAGCTAATGATGAGCACCAATGGACAATAGATATTTTGGGCGTAACTGGCTATTTTAGTTTTTATTTTTATGCAAATGGATTCAATCGCACTTATTGGGGATTGGATGACAATCAAAATATTGTTAAAAACTCTGATAATTGGTATAGTATTGATATTGAAGGACCGGGTGATTACCGTATAACCTTCAATGACAGGGATTTGACCTATTCTGTAGATCCTATTAATAATTAGATACAAGGCAATGAATTAAGAATTACGATAAGCCCTTTTCGTAATTCTTAATTTCCAATTCCTAATTTTTCTTTCATTCCCTCATTTCCCTGCAGTCCTCCAGTATGCAACGCCACAATCCGACTACCTTCTTTAAAATATCCACTTTTAATTAACTCGTAAATCCCATAAAACATCTTTCCTGTATAAATGGGATCCAATGGAATTTGGTGTTTATCCACAAAGGTGTGGATAAATAAAATTAGTTCTGGTTTAACCTTTGCATACCCACCAAAATGAAAATCGCTATTAATAGTCCAGTTTTTATAGATTTTTTTATTATAGCCAGTTAATAACTTCTCTACCTCCCCTCTCAAAAAATCACCTTTTAAAGCAGAAAAACCTATCACTTTTTTTTCGCCGTTTAAGCCTGCAATTAGGCCGGCAAGAGTACCACCCGTTCCGCATGCACTGCAGATCACATCAAAGGCAATTGGAATTTCGTCCACAATTTCGGTGCAGCCCTTAATGGCGAAATTATTTGTTCCCCCTTCTGGAATGAGATAAAAATCACCAAACTTATCATGAAGTTGTTCTATAAATTTAGGTATATGTTTTTTTCGGTAATCTCCTCGGCTTAAATAATGGAGTTCCATGTCACAGTTTTTGGCAAACTTCAAGGTAGGGTTCAGAGGCAAATGTTCTTCTCCTCTAATTATACCGATGGTTTTAAAGCCGGATTCCTTTCCGGCGGCAGCAACTGCATAAATATGATTGGAATAAGCGCCTCCAAAGGTTAAAAGTGTTTTTTCTCCCCTTCTATTAGCTTCTTTCAAGTTATATTTCAGCTTCCTCCATTTATTGCCAGAGATGTCCGGATGTAGTAGATCCTCTCTTTTAATAAATAATCGAACCTGATTTTTTTCGAAAATTGGATCGAATATTTCAACTGTTGGGGCTTGATGCGCTTCTTTTAACATAGGGCAAAAATACTAATTAAAGGGCTAAATAAGGATATTGAAAAGGGAGGCCAAGCTAAAATATAATTTCCAGCACATTTTAAAGGACATTTGGTGCAAATTTGGCATTAAATCTAATCACTTAACGTTATTTTTTGGTGAAATAGAGATTGTTATCAATTATAAATTATAATTCAACACCGCACTATTCACTAATCATTATCAACTATTCACTAATTATTAGGTACCTTTGTATTTTAATTTTATGCTATGAGCAAAGAAAAAGAACTGGAATTGTTGGAAGAAGAGAACGAATCATTGTTTGAGCACTATCGCATTGAAACAGATCCTAAGCAGACTTTGGTGAGAATCGATAAGTTTTTGATGGATCGATTGCCCAATGTTAGCCGTAATAAAGTGCAAGCGGGGATTAAGGATGGCTTTGTCTTGGTGGATGGTGAGGAGATAAAACCTAATTATAAGATTCGCCCCAACCAGTTGATAACCGTTTCTTTGCCAGAGCCTCCTCGTGATACAGATGTTGTTCCTGAAAATATTCTTCTGAATATTGTCTATGAGGATGAACATCTGCTGGTGGTGAATAAAGATGCAGGAATGGTAGTGCATCCGGCCTACAACAATTGGACTGGAACTCTAGTGAATGCGTTGACTTTTCATTTTCAAAATCTTCCTACTATGGAGAATAATGAAGGTAGACCTGGGTTAGTTCACCGCATTGATAAGGATACTTCCGGCTTATTGGTGATTGCAAAAACAGATTTGGCAATGAGTGGATTGGCAAAGCAGTTCCTTGATCACAGCATTGAACGTACTTATTATGCATTGGTGTGGGGAGAGCCCAAAGAGGAAGAAGGAACTATTAACGTAAATCTGGGGCGTAGTTTAAAAGATCGGCGTGTTACAACCGCTTTTCCAGAGGGTGATTTTGGGCGTCATGCCATTACTCATTACAAAGTGTTAAAAAATTTACGGTATGTTTCCTTAATTCAGTGTAACCTGGAAACGGGAAGAACTCATCAAATCCGTGCTCATATGAAATATTTAGGGCATCCACTTTTTAATGATGGCACATATGGTGGGAATAAAGTTTTGAAAGGCACCCAATTCTCGAAGTATAAATCTTTTGTTGACAATTGTTTTAAAGTTATTCCAAGGCAGGCTTTACATGCAAAATCTTTAGGTTTTGTTCATCCTGCTACCAAAAAGTTCATGCAATTTGATTCTGAATTACCTAAGGATTTTGTGGAGGTAATGGAAAAGTGGGATAATTATGTGCAGCACCATTAAAATTATTATCAATTAAGAAATAGAAATTTTTACTTTGAATAAAAGGAGGGTTCTTAATTCAGTTCTTTTTTATACTAAATATTTTTTTGATGGGGATACGGGAATTTGTTCAATATGAATTTGCATTGGTCCGGAAAGAAAATCTTTATTAAGGATAGTTGTAAATTTTGATATTCTTTTTGTTCTAATAATATCAGCATGGTTAGTACAATTATAATTCGAAAATTGGAAGTAAGGGAAAGAGAAGGTTGAAGTAGTATGAGTAAAAAGAAGGAATTTTACGGTCCAAAGAAGGTGATTTATATCTGCGAAGGAGGGACCTGTAAGAAAAAGGGAAGCAAGGAAATTTATAAGATGTACAAAAAAGGAACTAAAGTTTTTGGCATCAAAAATGATGAGGTGGAGGTGGTCCGAATGCATTGCACGGATCGTTGTAATTTTGCTCCCGTTATGGCTTTTCAGCCTGAAAATAAATGGTGTGCAAAAGTCACTCTTGGAAAGGCTGAGGAGTTATTTAAAGAAAAAATTTTGGGAGAGGAAAACAAAAGTAGTGAATAAAGAAGAACGTCTATCTTATTTTATAAGATAGACGTTCTTCTTTATTTATTATTAATTAGATTAAACTTCTTTAGGCGTTTTAATTTCACCGATTTCCTGATCAATGGTAAATCTTCCAACTCCCTCCTCGCCAATGATATCAAAAAGTTCAATACATCTTCGGGCAATAGCTTCTTCTTCCCTTTGTTCTTCAACAAACCACTCCAGAAAATTAACAGTTGAATAGTCTTTGGCTTTATAGCATTTGTCCACAAGACGATTGACAGAATCAGTGATGTTAATTTCTTGCTCTAAGGCCATTTCAAATACTGATCTGAAAGAATCAAATTCCTGGACTACTTCACCTACTGGAGGAGTAACGGCTTTTCCTCCTACTTCGTTGATATAGCGGAAAAGCTTGAGCATGTGTCCTCTTTCTTCCTCGGACTGATCGTAAAAAAATTCTGCGCTTTTTTCAAATCCTTTTCTTTCACACCATCCAGCCATGGATAAATACAAGGCAGAGGAGGCCCCCTCTTGTTTTACTTGTTCGTTAAGAGCTTTTTCTATTTCTTCTTTTAGCGATGTTCGTAATCTCAGCAGATCTTTCATGATTGGGGGATTTATTAATTATACAACGATTTTGATCTAATAAAAATTTTTGGAAGACCTATTGTGGTCATCGTATTGTAATATTACGTTTTTTGGGAATAAAAAGTCACATCAAAATGAAATTTGGAACTGTTCTAATTATAGATTTAAATAAAGATAGAAAAGGTATTGAGTTGAATTTAAGGGAGTTTTGTTGATTGTAAAGAAGGATTTACTAATAGTTCTGTTTATATAGACTTAATATAAATTTGCACAAAAGTAATAAAATGATATTACAGGGAGCTGGAAATTAAGTATTAGTAACAGTAATTAAGGGGTAGAAAATTGTAAGATCAAAAGTGTGAAATTTTGCCTTTAAAGCCCTAAATAATTAAAATAATCAATGAATTTACTTAATTATCTAAAAAAGCAATTTATTGCTACAATTAGAGTAAAAGCTTAGTGATTTAGTTATGGTAAATGGAGAAAAAGGAGGGATAAACTCTTATACCACTACCGGAGTGTAAAGGCTTTCCCTGATAATACTGTTGAGCTCAAGCATTACTTTAGCACCATTTAAGAGACTTCTTAATTTGATGATTTCACAAAAATTTAATACGTAGCAACGGTCTGAAGCCAGAGGGTAAATGATTTCAAGGTCAGCATGATTGGAAGCATCGGCCACCATAGAATGAATATCCACCCGATCAACTAACTTTTTAAGCTGAAAAAAACCATCTACTGAATAACAAGTTTTTTGTCCGGCAAAATCAATAATCAGACATTTTTGTAGGTCATCTTGATAAACTATTCCGTCTTTGGTTTTATATACTTCTGTTAAGTGATGATTGCTACTCATATGAAATTCTCCTTTTTTATTGGGTTACAATGCTATTAACACTAAAACCGCTTCAAAAGTATGCATTATTTAAAATCAATCCAAATAAAATTAAGTAGTCATTAATAATTTGCTCATTTAATCATTTGGAATTAGAATTGGAACGCTCACTTTTTTAAAAAGTATATGAGGTTTAGAGCTTGTGTAAAAATCTTTTTTTTGTTGTAAAGGATTTTAGAACAGGTTTATATCTCTCCTTTTATCGTTTGTATTTATCGCTTACGAGCTCAAAAAAGGCTTGGACATAGCTTCTAAAGGCCCCCATTTTCACTTAAACATTGAAATTTAAACACCTCTTAGTGTATGCTCCTTTAATCCTCATTTTTTTGCTCTTTGGCCTTATTCCAATATTTATCCATTTCAGCTAAGCTCATTTGTCCAAATGATTTACCTTTTTTAGAAATTTGCTCTTCAATAAACTGAAAACGTTTAATAAATTTCTTGTTGGTCCTTTCCAGCGCCTCTTCAGGATTGACTTCGATAAAGCGCGAATAATTAATCAAAGAGAAAAGGATATCCCCAAATTCATCCATTATTTTTTCTTTGTTCTCTAGGTACTGCTTTTCTTTTCCTAATTCTTCCTTTAATTCATCAATTTCTTCCTCAACCTTTTGCCATACTTGTTCTTTATTTTCCCAGTCAAACCCTACTCCACTGGCCTTTTCTTGAATTCTCATGGCTTTTATTACAGCAGGCAAAGATTTAGGGACTCCTCCTAGTACAGAAAGATTTCCTTTTTCTTTAAGCTTCAATTTCTCCCAGTTCTTCTTAACCGTTTCTTCATCTTCAGCTTTTTCATTACCATAAATATGCGGGTGACGGTGGATTAACTTATCACAAATGCTGTTTAAAACATCCGCTACATCAAAAACTTCTTTTTCTGAGCCTATTTTGCTGTAGAAAACCAGGTGAAGCATAATATCCCCTAGTTCTTTTTTGATTTCCTCCATATCTCCTTCCAATATGGCATCGGCTAATTCATAAGTTTCCTCAATCGTTAAATGTCGAAGGCTTTCCATGGTTTGTTTTTTATCCCATGGACAGTTTTCGCGTAATTCATCCATGATAGTTAAAAGCCTGTCAAAAGCCTGAAGCTTTTCTGCTCTTTGAGGATCAGTAGTTTTTATTATATTTTTCATCGAAGTTTTCTACCAATAAAAGTATTAGAGTGATTTTAAAAATTTCTATTTAAACCCATTTAGGTTACTATGATTAAGTAACTTATTAAATAATTCAGTGGCTTATTTCTTGAAAATATTAGGCCTTCAAGATTTCCCTTTGTCATTTTTACCATTGTTGATGAGGTTCAACGATATATAGGAGTGTTCCCCTACTACCAATAAACGAGGTCTGAATCAGTCTGACTACCTTGAGTCGGCCAAATTTAAAAGTTGAAATTGAATTTTAAGTTAGAATTTTGGGAATATCCTTTTTCTCATTTTCTCATTTGCCATTGATATAAGGGAAATTCGTTCAATGAAGATCGATAATAGTACCATAATTCAAGTTTATCCTTTTTAATAATTGGAAGGGTTTATAAACAAATTATATTGATGAGTAATTCCTTAAGGCATCAGAAGATTGATTACATCTATGGAAAAGTCCAAACTATAAGCTTTGGCAATAATGAAATTACCCATATAAAGAGTGAAACTTTGAATTTCATCTACTCGTTAAGTGACGTAGAATGGTAAAAGGGGATTTTCTTTGTGAGGAAAGAAATCATTTTTATCCGGTGAAAGAAGTGTTTGTAACAACAATTAATTACATTTGCCCCAATATTTAAGCTTAATCCACAGAGGGGTAGCGTTTGAGGTAGAGGTCAACAAAAAATTAGAGGTTATGGAAACTGTATTATTAGGCATTGGTTTTGTATTAATATTTTTCATATTGATGTCTGTTCGCCTGTTGTTTGTGAAAAACGGGGAATTTAAGGGGACCTGTGCTTCTCAAAGTCCATTTTTAAATAAAGAAGGGGAAGCCTGTGGTTTTTGTGGTAAAATGCCTGGGGAACAATGCAAAAACAATAATTCAGAAGTAGAAAAAGTGATGTCTAAATTTTAAGCCTTAGGAATTCTGAGGGTTTAAGTTAAGGAAAAGGAATTTTCAGAGGGTTTTTAACTCATGATACCATGCATTCAGTGGTTTAACCCCTAAACCGTTAAATTTTTTTGGATATAAATCTATTTATAATTCTTGGCCTCTAAGACCCTTCCTACTCAAAAGATTTGGTTCCATTATATAATCTTAATCTGCAGATGTAAGTTTTTTGAGGATTTTGTGACAACACTTTCTTTAATCCTCTCACCCTACATTCTTCACTTCTTTCAGGGGCCCAGATAATCTAAAAAAAACAATCCTTTAAGAAATATTTTACCATTTATCACGCATTAGAAACCAGTTGTTTTTTGTCTGCTACCAAATATCTTTTTAAAGGAAACTTGTAGAATTTTTTCCTTACATTTGTCCTCAAACAAAGATTTTTTTGCTTAAAGTGACCTTAATTAAATCTATTTCAGGAATTAGAGGAACCATTGGAGGAAAGAGCGGAGAAGCACTTACCCCATTGGATGTAGTGAAGTTTGCTGCTGCCTTTGGCAGCTGGGCGAAACAGGCAAGTGGTATCAATAAGATTGTTATTGGGCGTGATGCCCGATTATCCGGAGAAATGGTGAATGGGTTGGTTTCATCCACTTTACAAGGGTTGGGAATTGATGTAATTGATTTAGGTTTATCAACTACCCCTACCGTTGAAGTGGCGGTTCCTTTGGAAGAAGCTGCTGGAGGAATAATTCTGACAGCCAGCCATAATCCAATCCAATGGAATGCGTTAAAGCTGCTCAATTCGAAAGGTGAGTTTATTTCTGCTGCTGATGGAGCCGAAGTGCTTGAGATTGCAACCAATGAATCTTTTGAGTTTGCTGAGGTAAAAGAGCTTGGCAGTTATAAAAAGAAGGAAGGTTATATCGATAGACATATTGAGATGATCTTGAACCTGCCTTTAGTGGATGTGGATGCTATTAAAGCACATAAATTTAAAATCGCTATTGATTGTGTAAATTCAACAGGTGGGATTGCTGTTCCTAAATTGTTGAAAGCCCTCGGTGTAAGTGAAGTACAGGAAATGTTTTGTGAACCAAATGGGCATTTTCCACATAATCCGGAGCCATTACCAGAAAACATTGTTCAAATCTCTAAAGAAGTTGAACATGGTGGGTATGACCTAGGTATTATCGTTGATCCGGATGTAGACCGATTAGCGTTGGTTTCAGATGATGGAACACCTTTTGGAGAAGAATATACCCTGGTAGCAGTGGCTGATTATGTTTTGAGCCAAACACCTGGAAACACTGTTTCGAACTTATCTTCCACACGGGCACTTCGGGATATAACTGAAAAAAGAGGGGGTGTGTATACCGCCTCAGCAGTTGGAGAAGTTAATGTAGTGGAGGCCATGAAAGGAAACCAGGCTGTAATTGGAGGAGAAGGAAATGGTGGAATTATTTATCCTGAATTACATTATGGTAGAGATGCGTTAGTAGGGATAGCCCTATTTTTATCGCATTTGGCCAAATTTGGTAAATCAGCGGCTATGTTAAGGTCCACTTACCCTAATTATGTGATCTCTAAAAATAAAATTGAGTTGACACCTAATATTGATGTGGATCTCGTTTTATCTAAAATAAAGGCTAAGTACGAAAATCAGCCGTTAATTGATATTGATGGTGTAAAAGTGGAGTTTGATTCTTCATGGGTTCATTTAAGAAAATCAAACACTGAACCTATAATCCGAATTTATTCGGAGTCAGAATCAGAAGCAACCGCAGAACATTTGGCTAATAAATTTATATCAGATATTAAGGAAATTATTTCTGAGGAGATTTAAAAAAAACTATTTTTTGATATAAAGGAAAAAGAAGGTAAAAGAAGGTAAAAGGTGGCTGCCATTTGGAAGGATTACGGCAGGTCTATTCAAAAAGATTTGATGGAAAGTTGAAGGAGGATTTCTTTTTTTGAGTTTTGAAGAGAGACTAAGGTTTCTCACCATTTTTTGGAAAGAAAGTTTTTAAATTTTAATCATGAGAAGAGTTTATTTTGATAATGCAGCAACCACTCCCATTGATCCTGATGTGTTTGAGGCAATGAAGCCTTTCATGTTGGATCATTTTGGCAACCCTTCCTCTACTCATTCACATGGAAGAGCTGTGCGGTCGGCCATAGAACGGGCGAGAAAGACTGTTGCAGGCTTATTGAATGCAGCCACTTCCGAAATTTTCTTTACCTCTGGAGGGACAGAGGCCGATAATGCGGCTATTCGTTGCACAATTGAGGCTTATAATCTAAAGCATGCAATTACCACTGGTATAGAGCATAAGGCGGTACTGCAAACCCTAAAAGAGTTGGAGGCCAAAGGCAAAATTAAGTTAAGTTTACTTGATTTAGATGAAAGGGGAAATTTTGATATTTCTCAATTGGATGAGCTTTTAAAGAACAATAGCCGTTCCCTTGTTTCCATAATGCATGGAAACAATGAGATTGGGAACATTTTTGATATAGAACAAATAGCTGAGCTATGTGAAGAGCACGGTGCCATTTATCATTCCGATACTGTTCAAACAATGGGTCATTATCAACATGACCTAAAGGTATTGAAGGCCAAATGCATCGTGGGGTCTGCTCATAAATTTCATGGCCCAAAAGGGATAGGCTTCCTTTATGCAAGTAAAAGCCATCATATTCATCCTTTTGTAACCGGGGGCGGACAAGAACGAAACATGAGAGGGGGTACCGAAAATGTATATGGCATTGTAGGTCTGGCAAAAGCATTGGAAATTGCCTATCAGGAAATGGATGCCCACCATCAACATATTCAAGGTTTAAAAGACCGTATGGTGGAACAATTAAGGGCGAAGATTTCTGGTGTTGAATTTAATGGGAATTCTGTACAAGCGGATAAAAGCCTTTATACGGTGCTGAATGTAAGCTTACCTCCTTCTGAGGATAATGACATGTTGTTGTTTAACCTTGATATCAACGGAATTTCCGCTTCCGGAGGGAGTGCCTGCAATAGTGGAGCAAGTCTAGGCTCCCATGTGTTAAGTGCTATAAATGCCGATCCTCAAAGAGGAGCCGTTCGCTTTTCTTTCAGTAAGTATAATACTGTTGAAGAAGTGGACTATACGGTGGCTAAACTCTCGGAATTGTATGGGGTGACTGCCTAGATTTATTGAAAATATTTTGTTATTTAGGGTCAGCTTTTATGATTTTTTAAAAGTTGACCCTTTTCTATTAAAGTTAAAGTAGATTCACTCCACTGATTTTCTAAATTATTCCTTGATATTTTGGGTAGTAATAGGTGTTTTTTACTTTTAAATTATTTGGAGGGTAATCGTCCCGACGAAAAAACCTCAGTGACGGTTTTTTCGCCAATTCGTAATTCTTAATTCCTAATTTATTCTAAAATTTTGTCCCTATGGCAAAGAAAGAAAAAGCAAACGAAGAAAATAATCTATTCAAAAAGATAATCGCTCATTCAAAGGAATATGGTTTTGTGTACCCTTCCAGTGAAATTTATGATGGATTGGGAGCTGTTTACGATTATGGTCCCTATGGAGTTGAACTGAAAAATAATATAAAACGACTGTGGTGGCAGTCAATGACCCAACTCAATGATAATGTGGTGGGTATTGATGCCTCTATATTTATGCATCCTACCACCTGGAAGGCATCTGGCCATGTGGATAGTTTCAGTGATCCCTTAATTGACAATAAAGATTCCAAGAAGCGGTACCGTGCCGATGTTTTAATAGAAGATCGTGCGGCTCAATTAGAAGAAGAGGGGGAAAAGGAAAAAGCTGATGCCCTATTAAAAAATATGGGACAGTTGCTGGAAGCGGATAATTTGGATGGCTTATTAGAATTGATTTTGGAAGAGGGTATTGTTTGTCCGGTTTCAGGGACAGCAAATTGGACCGAAATCCGCCATTTCAATTTAATGTTTGATACTCAGGTAGGTTCGGTAGCGGATGAAGCTAATACCCTGTATTTACGACCGGAAACTGCTCAGGGTATCTTTGTTAACTTCCTAAATGTGCAAAAAACTGCCCGTATGAAAATCCCTTTTGGGATTGCTCAGGTAGGAAAAGCCTTTAGAAACGAAATTGTAGCCCGTCAATTCATTTTCCGAATGCGTGAATTTGAACAAATGGAAATGCAATTTTTTGTTCGTCCAGGTGAAGAAATGAAATGGTATGAGCATTGGAGAGATACCCGTTTGAATTGGCATAAAGCGTTGGGAATTCCTGACGAAAACCTCAAACTACATGATCATGAGAAGTTGGCACATTATGCTAATGCTGCTCTGGATATAGAATTTAAATTTCCTTTTGGATTTAAAGAAGTGGAGGGAATACATTCGAGAACGGACTTTGATTTGAGCAGTCACCAGGAGTTCTCCCGTAAAAAACAGCAATACTTTGATCCTGAGGTTAATAAAAACTACATTCCTTACGTAGTAGAAACCTCTGTGGGGGCTGACAGGCTGTTCTTGATGACGCTTTGTAATGCTTTTACGGAAGAAGAAGTGGGGGAAGGAGATAAGAAGAAGCTACGCACATTTTTGAAGCTAAATCCTGTCATTGCTCCGGTGAAGGCTGCTATTTTACCTTTGACTAAGAAAGATGGTCTTCCTGAAAAAGCCAGAAAAATTTACCAGGAGCTCAAATATGATTTCAATTTAATCTATGAAGAGCAACAATCCATTGGTAAGCGATATACACGGCAGGATTTGATCGGTACTCCGTTCTGTGTTGCTGTAGATCACCAAACTTTAGAAGATGACACAGTTACCATCCGACATAGAGATACTACCAACCAGGAAAGGGTAAGTATTTCGGCTTTAAGAGATAAAATTGCAACTGCAGTTTCTCCAAAGAACATTTTTGATAAACTGTAAATGAAATACCAGAATTTTTTAAAAAGAAAAGCAGCTTCTTTGGAGCTGCTTTTCTTTTGGTGAGATATTATTTAGAAAATTAAAGTAAATAGTAAAATTGAATTTCAAAATATAAAAGTGAGGTTCAAACCTGGCAATACCTATATTAACTCCATTTAGAGCCACAAACTATTTCTTTCTTACTATAAAAACCAATCTCTGGGTTTCTCCCCGAAACGACCTAATATTTAAATGATATTTTGTTCAATTTAATTTGTCGCCTAGTGAAGGACGATTTGAAAGCAAGCGAAAGAATTTACCTATGTATTACAATTGTTGACGCTATATTTTAATCCTCAAGGGGTCTTATTTTTCTTTCGGGGAACGATAATCAACTAAAAGAGATTTTATAGCAAAAAATGGCCAATAAATGTTGTCCTTTTGTTAAATGAAAAGAAATTATTAACGAAATTGCGCGAAATTTCCTCCGGATGCTTTTCTTTTCATTTAATGACTGGTTGAGGCCATTAACCCTTATGAAGAGACAAAATATAATGTCTGAACATGTAGGTGGATATGTGGAAATAATCTAGAGCATTTGAAAAGGGATTGAGTTTTTTTCTATTAAAAATACTCAGTAACCTTTTTTGTCGTTTTTAAGACTGTTTTGCCAATAAAAATTCTTCTGCTCCCTATGGGCTTAGAATTTAGAGAGTAGAAGGCAAGAAAATTGCAAAGGCAAACATGCTAAAAACAGGCCTGCTCGGGCTAAAACCGTAGAAGCAAAATATTCATAATTATAGTTTTGGGATTATTGAGATGTGGACAAAAATTGCGCATTTAATTATTAAATACAGATTAACATTAATCATTGTACTGGGTGTTGTTACGGCTTATATGGGTTATAGAGCCCAAGACGTACACATGGCATACACTGATTCCAAGGTCGTTCCTGCGGATGATCCTGATATGGTCTATTTTAAGAAGTTTCAAAGCCTTTTTGGACAAGATGCCAACATGATGGTCCTCGGGGTTAAGGATAGTGCTCTTTATGGATTGGAAAATTTCAGGCGCTTCAAAGAACTTAGTGATCAGCTAGTCCAATTAGATGGAATTGACAATGTTTTATCTCTCCCTGAGCTGCAAATGCTTGTAAAAGATCCGGAGCAGAAAAAATTTGTTAACCAGTCGATCTTTAAGAAAATGCCTGAAGATCAGCACTCTTTGGGTAGTCTGTTGCAAATTGCCCGGAACCAAAAGGTTTATTCAGGACAATTGCTTAATGAGGAAAATGGTGCAACTGTGCTACTGTTGATCATCAATAAGGATGTGTTGAATACCCCGGCCAGAATAGATTTAGTCTATCAGATAATGGATACAGGAAAAGCATTTTCTGATGATTCCGGTATCCAATTGCATTATGCAGGTTTGCCTTATGTGCGTACTGTGATGGCCAATATGGTGAAACAGGAATTAAATTTTTTCCTCATCCTTTCAGCTTTAGTAACCTCCCTCATTCTTTACTTTTTCTTTCGTGATTGGCGGGCTGTACTTTTTCCAATGATTGTTATTGCCGTGGTGGTAATTTGGGTAGTGGGTACATTGGCTATTTTGAACTACGAAATGACCGTGCTAACGGGATTATTACCTCCAATTATTGTGGTTATAGGTATTCCCAATTGTATTTATTTACTCAATAAGTATCATCAGGAATATAGCAAGCACGGCAATAAAATGAGGGCTTTAAGTAGAATTGTCCGCAACGTAGGTATTGTAACCTTGGTAACAAATTTTACTACTGCCATTGGGTTTCTTGTCCTAGGTTTCGCTGATATTACCATTTTAAGGCAATTTGGAGTTGTTGCGGGGATAAATATTATGGCCACTTTTGTGGTGAGTATTATTCTTATTCCAGCTGTTTTTTCTTATTTAAGGCCTCCATCAGGAGACCAATTGAACCATCTTGATTTTGGCTTTATTCGTAAGATGCTCAATTGGTTTAATACTCTGGTTCACCAATATAGTCATGTGGTCTTTTTTGTCACGGCTATTCTTTTGGCTGTTTCTATATATGGAATAAATAAGGTGGAATCAGTGTCTTATATGGTTGATGATATTCCTGATGACAGTCAGATAAAAACAGATCTCGCCTTTTTTGAGGATAATTTTAAAGGTGTGATGCCATTGGAATTGGTGGTGGATACGGGTAAGAAGAAAGGCGTAATGAATCTGTCAAATCTTCGAAAGATCGATCGGTTACAAAATTATTTGACGGATCAAGAATATATTTCTGAGCCAATTTCTGTGATTAATTTTGTTAAGGCCTCCCGTCAGGCATTTTACAATGATAATCCCAACTTTTATGCGCTTCCGACCAACCAAGACAAGAATTTTATTCTTCGTTACTTGAAAGACGAGGACTCAGATCTGATTAATAATTTTGTGGATTCCACTGGTCAATTGATGCGAGTATCTCTCAAGGTGGCTGATATTGGATCTAAAAAGCTAGATACTTTGGTTAATGCCAATATTGCACCAAAGATCAAAGAGATTCTGGGTGATAAGATGTCGGCCAAGGTAACTGGAACAACTTTGTTATTTGTAAAAGGAAATTCGTTTCTGATACATAACCTTAAAACCAGTTTGGTCTTGGCTTTTGTCATCATTGCTTTGATCATGGCGGTTCTGTTCCGAAATGCTCGTATGGTGATAATTTCATTGCTTCCTAATGTAGTACCCCTATTAATAACCGGAGCATTGATGGGCTTTTTTAATATTCCTTTGAAACCAAGTACAGTTTTGATCTTTAGTATCGCTTTTGGGATTTCGGTGGATGACTCTATACACTTTCTCGCGAAATATCGTCAGGAGTTATTTGCCAACAATTTCTTTGTGCCTATAGCTTTAACAAAAAGTCTAAGAGAAACCGGGGCCAGTATGATGTATACATCCATTGTTTTATTCTTTGGTTTTGTGATTTTTGCTGGTTCTGATTTTGGAGGAACGGTAGCTTTAGGAGTATTAACTTCTACTACCCTGTTAATTGCCATGTTTACTAACCTGATTTTGTTACCTTCCCTGTTATTTGCTTTTGACGATGGAAAACGTAGAAAAGATCGCCACCCATTGATTGAAAATTATCCAGAGTTTTATGAAGAGTCGGAGGATGAAGAAATCGACTTGAATATGATCCGTCTTCAAAAGAAAAATGCCTAAGAGCATATTTAAA
>NZ_SMMB01000371.1 GCF_009711365.1 Xanthovirga aplysinae
GAATAAAAAAGAATATCTATTTTACTCCTAATCTAACTTCACTGAACCAACACCATTCTTCCAGATAATTTTAGTTCCAAATGGTTTGGATAATGCTGCCAGATTTTGAATAATCTTTTCGCCTAATTCTCTATTGGCTAACATTGGTCTGCCCCTGTCCTGTCTCGGCTTTCCATAACCCAGAGTAATAGGATAAAGTTTAACAGATTTTAATTTTCCCTTTTTCCATATCGGATAGGCAATGACCGACTCCCATACTTCAGGACGGGCAGGAAAACCCCTAGTGTCATTTTTATATCTAACTTTATTAAAATCTGAAACCTGACCACTATCCTCCAACCCGTATCGTACATAATTTTCATAGGGCAATCTTTGCAATGTTTCATTTTGAAAAATAAAATCTCCTAAACTATAAAATATAGGTCTTCCCTTATAAATTTCTATTCCCCTTAATACATGAGGACCATGCCCCACCATCACATCTGCACCTGCATCAATCATTTCCCTTGAGAAAGTAGTTAAAAATTGAGCCGGTATTGAAATGTCCTTATTTCGCTCATGTGCGTGAATGGTAACAATGGTAATATCAGCCAATTGGCTTGCGCTTTTAACTACGGCTTTAATATTCTCTAAATCCTTCTGATTAGGTGTAGTAACCAGGCCAACGTCATCTCCTACTTCAAAATTCTCTTTTAAGAATCTCAATTTTTCTGACGTCTTTCTCCTGGGCTTAATTATACCCATCTCCTTTCCCAAGCCAGTTAGTCTTTCCATTTGTCCCTTGCTAATGATATACTTTTTATCATAGCGCAGGGGATTCAATCCAGGTCTTGGAGTGGTATTACCCATAGAAGCACCGGCCACCGAATGTTTAGGAAAGGTGGAGGCACAGGATATTAAAGCAACTCTCCCATTGGGAGTCTCAAAAAATCGAGCTTCACGAGCTTCAAGCAGACTTTCGCCAGCCCCAGCGTGAACCAACCCAGCCTCCTTAAGGTATTTAAGCGTTAACCTCATTCCCTCTACTCCATAATCACCAGTGTGATTATTAGCTGTAGAAACCATATCAATCCCGGCCCATTTAATTTCTTTTGCTAACTCGGGATCAGCACGCATATAAGTTCCTCCGCTTTCATGCATAGGATAGGGTTCGTAATCATGCAAAAGCATTTCGAAATTGGTAAAGCCCATATCAGCAGAACGTAGGATATCAATCATTTCCAAAAATTCAGGTTCTTGATAGACGGATAATTTCCTAGTAATAATAGCATCCCCAGTTAGCGCTAAGCTAATCTCCTTAT